>USGA01000154.1 GCA_900554085.1 uncultured Clostridia bacterium
CTTCACGCTCACTCCGATGAAAACGTCGGCACCTTTGACGGCGTCCGAAAGAGTGCCTTTCACTCCCCGCGGATTGGTGCGCGCGGCCAGTTCTCTCTGCACTTCGTTGAACGCTTCGGAGTGCTGTTCGAGCACCCCCGCCCTGTCGCACACCACGATGTCCCGTCCGCCCAGCGACAGCAGAAATTCGGTTATCGCCACGCCAGCGCTTCCCGCGCCGTTTATGACAATACGCGCAGTTGACAAGTCTTTTTTGACAACTTTAAGTGCGTTTATCAGCGCAGCCGCCAAAACCACCGCGGTCCCGTGCTGGTCGTCGTGAAAGACCGGAATGTCCACGATTTCTTTCAATCTGCGCTCTATTTCAAAGCACCGCGGAGCGGAAATATCCTCGAGGTTTATACCGCCGTAAGTGGGCGCAATGTTCTTCACCGTGGCGATGATTTCCTCGGTGTCCTGAGTGGCAAGGCAAACGGGCACCGCGTCAATTCCCGCGAACTCGCGGAACAGCACGCACTTGCCCTCCATAACGGGCATACCCGCCAGCGCGCCTATGTTACCCAACCCCAGCACCGCGCTGCCGTCGGTGACCACCGCAACGCTGTTCCATTTGCGGGTGAGCGCATAAGCGTCGTCGGGATTGTCTTTTATGGCGAGACAGGGAGCGGCGACGCCGGGAGTGTAAGCAAGCGAAAGTTCCTCGGCGCTGCCCACGGAAGCCCGCGAGACGACCTCGAGTTTGCCTTTCCATTCATAGTGCTTCTTGAGAGATTCTTTCATATAGTCCATAGGTTAAGATTATTATAACCACGCGCGCAAATCAAGTTAATGGAGCAAATCCTTGAAAAAATGAGGCAGGCGGGATATAATCGGCGTATGAGAGAAATCCTTTTCGACGATGTTGTCAGCGCGGCGGAAGAATGTGTGCAAGCCTGTCTCCGCCTCGACCCCGCCGCGGCTATCGCTCTCCGCGAAGCCCTCGCCCGCGAACAGAACCCCAACGCTGCATTCGCATTGTCCACCCTTCTCGAAAACGCTTCCGTTGCAGAGGAAAAAGGGCTTGTGCTTTGTCAGGACACGGGTATGGCGGTGTTTTTCGTGCGCCTCGGACAGGACGTCCACATTACGGGCGGGCTGCTCGAAGACGCCATAAACGAAGGGGTGCGCAGAGGCTATCGGCGTTACGGTTGCCGCGCCAGCGTGCTCGACCCCGTCACGCGCGTAAACACGGGCGACAACACTCCCGCAATCATACATATCGAGACCGCTTGCGGCGACAAAATCGAACTGGACTTTCTGCCCAAAGGCTTCGGCAGCGAAAATATGACGCGCCTTTATATGCTCACTCCGTCTGCGGGGACGGAGGGCGTAATAAACGCAGTAGTGGACGCAGTCAAAACCGCGGGGAGCAAACCTTGTCCGCCGATTATAGTCGGCGTCGGCATAGGCGGCACTTCCGAGAAAGCCGCGGAACTCGCCAAACGTCAGCATCTGCGCGATGTAGGCACACCCTCGCCCGACAAAGACCTGGCGGCACTCGAAAGAGAGTGTCTTGCCCGCATAAACGCGCTGGGCATAGGCGTACAGGGTTTCGGTGGCGACAACACCGCCCTTGCGGTGCACATAGGCAAATACCCCACGCATATTACCGCCCTGCCCGTCGCCGTCAACATTCAGTGCAACGCGGTACGCAAGGCGCACGTCGTGATTTAGGAGGACACGGGAAATGCAGGACTTCGTCAGACTTTCGCTTCCCATCGACCGTGCCGCCACCGCTTCCCTGAAAGCGGGCGACAAGGTATTGCTTTCGGGCGTACTCTACACGGGACGTGATGCGGCACACAAACGTTTCCGCGCCTGCCTCGAGGAAGGCAGGGCTTTGCCCGTCAACCTTTCGGGACAGACTCTCTATTACGTAGGACCGTGTTTTGCCCCGGACGGCACTCCGACGGGCGCAGGCCCCACGACTTCCGCAAGAATGGACGTCTACGCACCCGCTCTCTACGATAACGGTGTGGTTGCTACGGTCGGCAAAGGCGACCGCTCCCCCGCCGTCTACGAAGCGATAAAACGAAACGGCGGGCTTTATCTTTGCGCAATAGGAGGCGCAGGCGCCCTGTACGCTCAGGCAATAGAGGAATGCACCGTTGCGGCTTATCCCGACCTCGGCACGGAAGCAGTTTTCAAGATGACCGTCAGGGACTTTCCCGCCGTGGTGGGCATAGACCAACGCGGCAATTCCGTATTCGGCGGCTGACCCTAGCATATTCTTTCGCGCCAAAGTTGCACTTCCCTGTTTTGCCCCCCGTATATTTCCGCCTCGGCACGAACTGTGAAAAAAGCGTCCTTCGTCAGGACGCTTTTTCGTTCGAATCGTTATTGCGATTTACGCTTTCGTTCACGCCAGAGGAGAATTGGTGAACGCATCGAAAGCGACGGTCGCGTCGGAAGCAATGCCCGCCGTGCTTTCGAGTCTGACGCAGTTGTAGAAAGCCTTACTTGCAACATTGGTTATGCTTGCCTGCGGAACGGTGGTGACCGCCGTAAGATTCTGGCAGTTGTAGAACGCCATTGCCTCAACCGTGACGGCCGCACCGAGGTTTGCCGTTGCTATTCCGCTGTTGTAGAAGGCGCCTTCACTTATGACCGTGACTTTCGTCGCGGTAAGGTCAATCGCTTCGAGTTTGACCGTGCCCTTGAAAGCGTTCTTACCTATGGATTCCAGCGCTGAGGCGTCGGAGAGATACGCTTTCGTGAGGTTTGTGCAATCTTCGAACGCACCGTCGCCTATGCTCTTTATGCTCGCGGGAATCATTATCGACGTGAGATGTCCGCCTTTGAACGCCGAGTCGCCTATTGCCACGACGTCGATTGTGCCGAGCACGTTTCCGTCCGCGTCGGTGAACTTATAGACCGAA
>USGA01000155.1 GCA_900554085.1 uncultured Clostridia bacterium
CCGTCGGAGCGCGCAAGCAGATATTTCAGCAACAGGACTTCGTTGACCGTGGAGGCAATCTCCGCGACGAAAATCTCGTAATCGGCTTTCGGCTCGGGCTGTGCGGCGTTTGAGTAGTAACTGTGCAGCGCGTGACCCAGTTCGTGCGCGACGGTGAACGTATCGTGCGTTGTTCCCGTGTGGTTGAGAAGCACGTAAGGGTGTTCGCCGTAGAAAGACGAACAATAGGCTCCGCTCCTCTTGCCCTTGTTCTCGAAAACGTCAATCCAACCGTCCGTGAACGCAGACGCAAGAATGTCGCTGTACTCCTTACCCATAACTTTAAGTGCGGATTTGACCGTCTCAACCGCCTTTTCGTACTTAATATTGCTCCTGACCGCACCCACAAGAGGCACGTGGAGGTCGTACATATTGAGTTCGCCGCCCAGCAGTCTGCGACGTAATGCGATATAGGCGTGCAAGGTTTTTGTGCCCTTGTTCACTGCGGCGAGCAGTTTCGCGTAACAGGTCGGTGGGACGTTCTCGTTGAACAACGCGCGGTCGAGCGAGGAAGAAAATCCCCTGACCTTTGCGAAAAACCAATCTTTCTTGACGTTGCCCGCATAATTCGCCGCAAGCGTGTTGATGTGGTCGCGGTACGCCTCGAACATACTTTCGAAAGCCGCGCGGCGTATCTCCCTGTCGGGATTCTGCAGCATCTGTGCGTAAACGCCGTGGCTCATCTCTGCGGTGCCCCCTTTTCCGTCGGGGACGGGACGGAATTTTACGTCCGCATTGTCGAACATTGCGAAAACCTCGTCCGACGTGTCCGAGAACAATCCGACTTCGCGGAGAATTTTTTCTTCCTTTTTCGAGAGTATGACGTCTTTCTGACGGATAATCTCGTTGAGATATACCGAATAATCGGCAAAGCGCTTGTTTTCCGCAAGGCGTTTCAGGTCGTCTGCGGGCAGTTCGGAAAGTTCGGGGGTGACGAAAGACGTGAGCGTGGAATAGCGCACATACAATTGCTCGGCCCTGCTCTTCATACCCTGATAAAGCGCGACGCGCGTGTCCTCGTCGTGGCGCAGGTGCGCGTAATGGTAAAGTTTCACTACATCGTGACCGAGACGCGTCTCGAGGTTCAGGCATTCCAGAATCGAGTCGTCGTCTTTCAGCCTGCCGTTATACGACGAAATTTTCCCGACGCTTTCCCCCACGGCAAAAAAGGATTCCTCCCAATCTTCGTCGCAGGAAAAAATCTCGTCGGTACGCCACTTGTACTCCGCGGAAACGTCCGCTCTGTTTTTCAGTTTCATATACGCTCCCGGGGCGCGCAAAGCGTGCCCGCTTTATTGAGTTGACCGCCGCACGGGCGCCGTTGCGCCGTCCGACCTGACCGCGGGATTCCCGCGATTCTCCAGAAGACCGAGAAGGGCGCACACTCCCCGCACGGGGAGGCGCACCCTCCGTCCCTTATGTGTTGCTTGTGTTCAGCGTGCGGCTCAGACGAAAGCGGCGTTCGCGGTCTCGGCGAGAGACACCAACGGACGCTGACGCAGGCTTATCGAACCGTCCTCGAGAGCAACACTTATTTCGGTGCCGCCGCGCTGTTCGACCTTGCTTGCGATTCCGACATAAGCGAGATAGTCGATGCTCATTCCGTACGTGAGACGCACGGTTCCTCTTTCGGAATTTGCCGCCGTAGCCCCGTCCGTCACCTCGACGGGAATCATAATCCCGTTGTCGTCCACGTTGTAATAGACGGTTTCGGTGACTTCGAGAGAATAGTTGTTGTAGTGGTCGTGGCCGCAGAAGGTGCCCTGTCCGTTGTACAGAATCATTGTCTCGAACAGGGTGTCGTTATACATACCGGGGAAGGATTTTTCGCCCGACTCGCCGGCAACGCCGAAGAGAAGTTCGGCTTTGTCGGAGCCGTTCTTCGCCGCTTCGTAATACACGCCGTATTCGCGGAGAGGAATGTGGAAATAAACGGTGCTCGCTATGAAATCACCCGCCGCGTTGCCGTTGATTTCGGACAGTCTCTTTATCTCGCTGGCATACCAGTAGACCTGGTCGGCCTTGATGTTGTCGTATTTCCACGCTATACCGAAATAGTCTCCGTCTGTGTAGGAGTGGGAATCCAGCGTCACGAAAGAATGAACGATTTTGCCGTCGGAATTCTTGAGCAGAATCATATCGTTGCCCACTCCGGACAGGTCTTTGCCGACGGGGTCTTTGCGGAAAAGGCACTTCTCCCAATCACCGGAGGAAGCCTTGGCGTAGTAGTAGTCGCCTATTTCGTCACGGTCGTACAGGCTGTACGCCTCGGTGTCGTGGTTGCCGAAAGCGAGAGTCCAGTAAACGCCGAGTTTGTCCATAAGTTCGCCGAACATATCCGCTTCGCGCTGGTTGTCGAAGGTGCCCGCCTGGAAAGGCACGGGATACGCGACGTCGCCCGTCACTATGACGAGGTCGGGCTGAACGGCTTTTACGGTCTCCTCGACCGCCTGCAGCGCCCACCTGTCTTTCTGTGCGGAAAACGCGCCCGCGCCGATGTGGATGTCGGTCAGTTGCAACACCGTGAAATCTTCCGCGGAGGCTCCGTTCTTGGGAGAGAAAACGTAATAACCGAGGCTTTCGTCGTAGTTCATCTCGAAATCGCTGTAATCCTCGGGGAGCGCTTCGACGGTGTCTATGTATTTGTAGTTGCCCGTGTATCCGACGTAACTGCAAAGCGCGAGGATTGCGAAGAACACGAGGACGAGACCGCACACAGTGCAGGTGATGATGATGTCCCTTATGTTGCGGCGCTTGCGCTCGGCGGGGGGCAGGTCCTTTCTCTTGACGCGGGGCTTCTTGAGAGGCACTTCGACGGGCGCGAAATAATCCTCTTCGTTCTCCGCGGCGTCCTGTGCCGACTC
>USGA01000156.1 GCA_900554085.1 uncultured Clostridia bacterium
AGCGCTCTTGCGCCTATGTCGCGACGGTAAAACGCGTTGCCGAAGTGCACTTTTTCAACGCCTTCGTAGGCTTTTGCGACAGCCTTGCCGAGAGTGTCGGCGACAGCGGTCACTCCGAGCACCCTGCCGCCCGAAGTCAGCAGTTTTCCTTCCGACATTTTCGCGCCCGCGCAGTAGATTTCGCATTCGTTACCGTCGTCAAAGGTGATTTCGTATCCCGTGCGGTAACTTGCGGGATACCCTTCCGAAGCCATTATCACGCAACAGGCGTTGCCGTCCGAAAAACGCACTTCGGTATCCTTGAGTCTGCCCTCGGTGCAGGCAAGCATAATCTCGAGCAGGTCGCTCTCGAGCAGGGGCAGAACCACCTGCGTTTCGGGGTCGCCGAAGCGGCAGTTGTATTCTATAACCTTGGGTCCGTCGGGCGTCAGCATAAGCCCGAAATAGAGGCAACCTCTGAACGGTCTGCCCTCTTGCTTCATAGCGCGCACGGTGGGCAGGAATATTTTTTCCATACACTCCGCGGCAATTTCCTCCGTGTAATAGGGATTGGGCGCAACCGTGCCCATACCGCCCGTGTTGAGACCGAGGTCATTGTCAAGCGCACGCTTATGGTCCATACTCGACACCATAGGCACTACCGTTTCTCCGTCCGTAAACGACAGGACGGACACCTCGGGTCCCGTGAGGAATTCTTCTATGACGACCGTGTTGCCGCTTGCGCCGAACCTTCCTTCCGACATCATAGAATGAACGGCGTCCTTTGCCTCGGCTTTGTTTTCGGCGATGATAACGCCTTTGCCGAGCGCAAGCCCGTCGGCCTTGACTACGATTTTGCCCTCTTTGAGTCCGTCGATGTAATCCGAAGCCGCCTTCTCGTCGTCAAAATCGGCGTAGCGTGCGGTGGGAATCCCGTGACGCGCCATAAGTCCCTTTGCAAAAGACTTGCTGCCTTCGATTACGGCGGCGTTGCCGCGCGGACCGAAACAAGGCACTCCCGCCGCTTCGAGGGCGTCCACCGCTCCGAGCACAAGCGGGTCGTCCGGGGCAACAACGACGTAATCGATTGCATTGGCGACGGCGAATTGCACTATCGCGGGAATGTCTTTGGCGCCGATGTTCACACATTCGGCAAGCCCGCTCATTCCGCCGTTGCCGGGAAGGGCGTATATTTTTTCCGCTTTGGGGCTCTTGGCAAGCGCTTTTATTATGGCGTGCTCGCGGCCGCCCGAACCTATAACTGCGATTTTCATATCAGCCTCAATGGTGGAACAGTCTCATTCCGGTGAAAGCCATAGCGATTCCGAGACGGTTGCAAGTGTCGATGACGAGATCGTCGCGGACGGAACCGCCGGGCTCGGCGATGTAATCCACGCCGCTCTTGTAAGCGCGCATAACGTTGTCGTCAAAGGGGAAGAACGCGTCGGAAGCCAGAGACACCCCGCGTATTCCCGCGAGATACTCTTTCTGCTCTGCACGGGTGAAAGGCTCGGGACGGACGGCAAAATATTTCTGCCATACGTCGTCGCCCAGCACGTCCTCGCTTTCTTCGGAAAGGTATATGTCGATGATGTTGTTTTTCTCGGGTCTGCCGACGCCCTCGGCGAACTTCAGCCCCAGCACCTTTTCGTGCTGACGGAGGTGCCACAGGTCGGCTTTCTGTCCCGCAAGGCGCGTGCAATGTATTCTGGACTGCTGTCCCGCCCCCACGCCTATAGCCTGACCGTCCACCGCGTATGCAACGGAATTGGACTGGGTGTACTTGAGGGTTATCAGCGCGACAATAAGGTCGGTCACCGCGCTTTCGGGGAGTTTCTTTTCGGTGACGACATTCGCAAGCAGCGCGCGGTCGATGACGAAATTGTTTCTGCCCTGCTCGAACGTCACGCCGTAAACCTGCTTGCGCTCCACCGCCGCGGGAACGTAATTGCGGTCAATCCTGACGATGTTGTATGCGCCCTTGCGCTTGTTTTTGAGAATGTCGAGCGCCGCAGGGGTGTAATCGGGAGCGATGATACCGTCGGAAACCTCGCGGGAAATTATCTTTGCGCAAGTCTCGTCGCAAGTGTCGGAAAGGGCTATCCAGTCGCCGAAAGAGGACATTCTGTCCGTGCCGCGGGCACGTGCGTAAGCGCAGGCAATCGGGCTGTCGTCAAGCCCCGCGATATCGTCGACGAAGCAAGCCTTTTTCAGTTTGTCGTCCAGTTTTCTTCCAAGTGCGGCGGAAGTGGGACTGACGTGCTTGAAAGAGGTCGCGCACACTTCGCCCGTGGCCTCGGAAAGTTCCTTTACAAGTTGCCAACTGTTGAATGCGTCGAGGAAGTTTATATAACCCGGGCGGCCGGAAAGTATTTCGATAGGCAGTTCGGCGCCGTCCGCCATATATATTCTTGCGGGCTTCTGATTGGGGTTGCAACCGTATTTGAGTTCGAATTCTTTCATTTTGTCTCCGTGTTATCCGACGTGCTTGTTGAAAAGACGCGTGGTGACCTTGCGGCTCTCGATGTCGATGTAGCCGACGTAGAGAGAAATCTTGTTGTCCGCGTCGAGCGAATTCCACAGCGTGGAAGCGAATTCGTTGATATCGGCGGGAACCGCCACGCGTGTGGGTTCTCCCTCGAAGGAAGGCAGCGGATTGCCGTCGCCCTTGTAGGTGTGAATGAAGTGTCCCACGCCGTCCTGCGGTTCGTAGCGGAAGCAGTATCTGTCACAAACGCCGCCCTTGCCGTCGCCGCATTTGAGAATGCTAATTTTATAAGTGAAACCTTCGTCGAGGTCGATGATTGCGCTGATTCTCGGGGTAAAGTTGGGCGCGTCGGGCTCGAAGCACCTCTTTTCGAGCGCAATTGCGAAACTCTCGCCGGCAAGCAATCCGTCCGCAACGGTATCG
>USGA01000157.1 GCA_900554085.1 uncultured Clostridia bacterium
GAATGCGGGTCACGGCTTCGTTCGGCATGACTTCCCGATTGGTCGAAATAACCTCCACATACATCATCGTGGAATAGCCGTCGCTGTTCGTCACGATTGTGTTCTGCACGCCTTCCGTGCCGAAAGTAACCTCAAAAGAGTTGTTGATTCCGCCCGCCACAAGGTCGTGCGTTCTCGTCCAACCCATGCCGCTCTCGGCGGTGGGGACGCTGAGTACGCGCATTTCCGCAGTCACGGTAACGTCCGCGGCGGGCATAACGAAGGTATAGGTGCCCTCGGCGGCGCCTGCCGCACATTCCGTGCCGTTTGCGAACACCTTGGCTGCCTCGAGAAAATTCCAACCTTCGTAATCGACGGTAACGGTCACGGTCTTGCCCGCGCCCACGATGGAATAATCGGCCCTGAGGTCGTAATAATCCCCGAATACGTCGTCCTCTTCGCAGGAAACGGAATAAGAGACGGGCTTGCTCTCTCCGCCTCCTCCCTGTTCCTTGGGGTCGCCTCCGCACGCGGTGAGTACCGCCGCCGCGCAGACCGCCAGCACGACCACGCACAACAATGTCGCAAGAAGTTTCTTCATAGTATACCCTCCCGTATTACGGATTCCGATACAATTATATACCGACTGAGCCTATTCTGTAAACCCGCGCTCCAACGAGACCAGGGTCTCCAGGCACATTGTCTCGGGGAACATATCGAAAGGCTGTATGTGAGAAAGAGTGAAGCCGCCTTCGGCAAACAATGCGATATCGCGTGAAAGCGTGGCGGGATTGCAGGAGATATAGACCACCTTTTCACAGTCGGAAGCGTTGACGGCGGCGACGACTTCGGGCGCACAACCTTTGCGGGGCGGGTCCAGCAACACCACGCGTCTTGTCCCCTCCGCGCACTCCGAAAACCCGTTGCGCATAAATTCCGCGGCGTCGGCGCACACTTCGCGCACCCTGTCGGATAAACCCAGTCTGTTCATAAGTTTCTCGGCGTCCGCCACCGCTTCGGGGACGATTTCCACTGCGGTTATCCGCGCCGCGGGCAAACGAGAGGCGACTTCGGCGGTGAGCAAGCCCACCCCCGAGTAAAGTTCGATTATCTCGTCGCAGTCCCCCACAAGTTCGCAGGCCGCGGCATAGAGTTTGTCGCGCATTTCGTCGTTGACCTGCAAGAACGAGAGCGGCGAAACGACGGCGCGGAAAGCGCCGAAATCCTGCGGGGTTTCCTTGCCGTGTACGAGTGTCGCGGTTTCGCCCAGTATGACGTTGTTTTTCTGCTTCTGCGGAGAAACGTAGACCGCGTAACCCGAAAAATGTCTGTCGAGTTTCTTGACCAGATTGGAGAGGCGCGGCACGCTGTCGCCGTTGACCGACAACGTGACGGACAAAGTCGTCACGAAGCGCGCAACCAGATGGCGCAGCAGCCCCTTGCCCGTCTTTTCGTCGTATACGGAAACGTCGTTTTCGTTGGCCCATTCGGAGATGTCCGCAATCAGGCCTGCCGCCCAATCTCCGTGCAGCGGACAGGAGCGCATAGGCACAACGAGGTGGGAGCGTTTTTCGTAGAATCCCAGCACCACTTTGCCGTGCTTGCCCATTCTTCCGAAAGGCAGGGAAAGTTTGTTGCGATAGCCCCACTGCCTTCCCGAAACGACGGGCGGCACGTCAACGTCCAGTCCCGCGTTTTTCCTGAGAATGCGGACCAGTCCTTGCCGTTTCACTTCCTCTTGCGCGTCGCAACGTCCGAAATGCGGACAACGGGGTTTTATCCTGTCTTTTGACGTGGATAAACATTCGATAAGGTCGGCAAATGCGCACTCTTTCTTTGCGTAATTCACCTTTGCGCGAATCCTTTCGCCCACTATCGCGAACGGAACGAAAACAGGGTATGTGCCAATCTTGACGATACCCTCGCCGCTCATACCGAAGTCCACGACGACTCCCTCTATTATGTCTCCGACAGCCAGTCTGCTCATTTTTCCGCATAAGAAAACGAACGCCGCGGCGTTCGTTTTCCCGTTTCCTTATTACTTGCGCGCGTAAATTTTCTTGAGTTGCGCGAATCTCGGCAGCCCGTCCTCGAGGGGGGCTTTGGCTTCGCCCTGAATGAGAGGCAGGGCATACTTGACGTATTCTTCGCTGATACCTTTTCCGCCTTCGGTAATCCATTCGAGGGGGAAGGTTTTCTCGGTGTTGGCGGCAAGTTCGAGAGGCATAAGCACGTTCTTGCACACATACTTGTCGGAACTGTAGTCGCGCTCGAAAACCACCATCTTGTCCGTCTCGCCCGCGACAGCCGAACGCACCGCGAAAGCGCCGGCGTTGAACGCTTCTTCGACGTCGGTCTTGGAGGCGAGGTGCGCTCCGCAACGCTGCATAAGGCTGAGTTCGATGGGACGCACCTTGACGTTGAGGCGTTCCTTGATTATGCCGCCGAGGATACCCGCAAGACCGCCGAGAGTGGCGTGCCCGAACAAATCGTTTGCGCCCGCCTTGAAGTCGCCGACATACTTTCCGTCCGCGGTCTTGAGGCCTTCGGAAACGACTGCGATGCACTTGTTGTTGTTGCGCTCGCAAACGGTGGCGACGTCTTCGACGAACTTATCCACGTCGAAGGGCACTTCGGGCAGATAGATGAGGTCGGCGCCGAGCCCCTTGAAGTTGGCGAGTTCCGCGGAAGCGGCGAGCCAGCCCGCGTTTCTGCCCATAACCTCTATGATGCACACCAGACCGAAGTTGTACACTTTCGCGTCGAGGTTGCACTCCATAAGGGTGGTGGCGATATATTTAGCCGCGCTGGCGTAGCCGGGGCAATGGTCGGTGCCGTAAAGGTCGTTGTCTATGGTCTTGGGCACGCCGATGACGTTGCAGTCGTAACCTACGGATTGCAAATATT
>USGA01000158.1 GCA_900554085.1 uncultured Clostridia bacterium
CGAGACCAACGGGGTGTTGGGTGCGGTGAATATGCTTGTGGTGCGCGGCGGGAAACTGGTCGGCGGCGACAACAGAGTGTTCAGGGCGGCGGACAACGACATAGATTCCTTCCTTTATCAGCATTACTCCGCGACTTTGCCCGTGGCGGACGAGATAGTCACGGACGGGGCCGCGGACGGCGAGGCGCTGGAAAGCGCGCTGTCGTCGTTGGCGGGCAGAACGCTGAGGGTAATCACGCCTCATCAGGGCGTGCGCAGGCAATTGCTGGACCTTTCCCACTCGAACGCCCGCGACGCTCTCGAAAAACACGGCAGCGAGGAGGAGCGCAAGACGCTTCGCACCGAAGGCGCCGTCGTTCAACTTGCGGAATTGCTCGACTTGCCCGTGTTGCCGAACAGAATCGAGGCGTACGACATTTCACATATTTCGGGCACGGACAAAGTGGCAAGTATGGCGGTGTTCGAGGGGGGCGCTCCGCGCAAGTCCCATTACCGCAAGTTCCGCATAAAGACGGTGGAGGGCAACAACGACTTCGCCTGTATGAAAGAGGCGCTGACGAGGAGACTGCGACGTCTTGACGAGGGAGAAGACGAAAGTTTCGCCACGCCCCCCGACCTCATACTCATCGACGGCGGCAAGGGTCAACTCGCATACGCGCTGGAGGCTCTCGACGAATGCGGCAGGCGCGACCTCGAAATTCTTTCGCTGGCCAAACGCGAGGAAGAAGTGTTCCTCGGGTCTCAGCCCAAAACGAGCATTATTCTGCCGAGGGACAGCGTGGCGTTGCAGATGTTGCAGAGGGTGCGCGACGAGGCGCACCGCTTCGCAATCACCTATCACCGCAATCTGCGTTCCTCGCACATTTCGGAATCGGTGCTGTTGGGTATAGACGGCATAGGCAAAAAACGTGCCGCGGCGTTGCTCAGGGCGTTCGGCTCGGCGGAAAACGTCAGGCGCGCGCGACGTGAAGACATAGCCGCGCTGGAGGGATTTTCCGAAAAGACGGCGGACGATATTCTTGCGGCGCTGAACGGCGCGGCGGAGAAGGGAAAATTGCCCGCTCCCGCGGACGACGGGGAGGGCGGCGACAAACCGACGGAGGAGGAGTGATATGACTACTCAGGTCAAGGGCACCAAGCCCGTGGAAGTGAAGATAAGCGCGGATAAGTTCGCGGCGGACCTAGGTCTGGAGGTGGTGTGGGCGCCCGACGAGGATATATGTTTCCGTTCGGCGGCGGTCAACCGTCCCGGAATGTTGTTCGCGGGTTTCGAGCCTCATTTCCCCGCCAACAGGGTGCAGGCGCTCGGCAACGCCGAGACCGCCTATCTCGACAGCCTCGACCGTTCGACGAGGGCGCATCAGTTGGAAAGATTGTTTTCCAAAAGAGTACCTTGCGTAATAGTTTCGCAGGGGCACGCCGTCGACGACGAGACGAAGGCAATGGCAAGCACCTACGGGGTCGCCCTGTTTGTCAGCAACGCCGCCACTGCCGCGGTGGAAAGCGATTGCGTTCAGTACCTCAGCACGGCGCTTGCGGAAACGGCGGTCATTCACGGGGAATTGCTCGACATCAGCGGAATAGGCGTGCTCCTCATAGGCGAAACGGGAATAGGCAAGTCGGAGACGGCGCTCGAACTCGTTCACCGCGGACATATGCTTGTCGCCGACGACCTCGTCGAAGTCAAACGCATAAAGAACAAGATTTACGGCTATCCCTCCAAAGTCACCGCCAATCTGCTGGAAGTCAGGGGAGTGGGGCTCATCAACGTCGAAGCGATGTACGGCGTGGGCGGTGTTCTCAACCAGAAGCGCATACATCTCGTCATCGAAATGGAAAAGTGGGACGACAACAAGGTTTACGACCGTCTCGGCGACGACAATCTTACCTATGACATCCTGGGCGTGAGTTTTCAGCGCATAGTGGTGCCGGTGTCTGCGGGAAGAAACCTTGCCGTGGTCATCGAAGCGGCAAGCCGCAATTTCCGTCTGAAGAGAATGGGCAGGGACGCTCTGGACGAACTTTCCCTGCGACTTATGGAGAAGAACCGCCCCAGCGAGGAAGAGGACTGGTAAGGCGGGGCGAGCGCGGCGAGCGCCGCGCTGTGCGTGACGGCGGCGTGCAAAGACGTTCGTGAGCGGCATATTATGTCGTGTGGACGGACGGGAAAACGAACTTCGCAACAAAGAAGCGGCCGCGGCGGCGGCACTGGGCGTGGCTGTCGTCGAAAATGCGGACGGCGCAAAACTGACCTCGTACCGCGGCGGCGGCAGAATAGCGAAACTGTATGTGCCCGACAGCGTGAAAGTCTTCGGCGCGTTGTACTCCGCGCTTGTGCAATCGTCGGGAGACGAGGTGTTCGTGCTCGGCGGCGGGTCGGACACGCTGGTGGATGACGGCGTGGTGCAACGTCCCGTTATCCTGACGCGGGGTATGCGACGCGTTGCGGTCTGCGAGGACGGCACGGTGTATGCCGAATGCGGAGCAACTCTCGGGGAAGTGGCGGCAACAGCGGCGCGCGCAGGATACGGCGGACTGGAGTTTCTGGCGGGCGTTCCCGCGACGGTAGGCGGTGCGTTGGCGATGAATGCCGGGGCTTTCGGGGCGGAAATAGCGGATTATGTGGCTGAAGTATACATATTAAGCCCGTATTCTGGGGATATGCGCCGCAAGGAGCGCGGCGAAATATCCTTCGGGCACCGCAAAGGGGTGCGCAGTACGGTGGCGGCGGCAAGGTTTTCGTTGCCGCGGATGTCGGGGGAAGAGATTGCGGAAAGAAGACGGTTTTTCCTTTCCGAAAGACGGAAGAAACAGCCTGCCGCTCCCTCGCTCGGAAGCGTATTCACGGGCGAAGCGGGTGCGGCGGGGAGATAT
>USGA01000159.1 GCA_900554085.1 uncultured Clostridia bacterium
GCCGTTGCCGTACGATTCAGACTGTCGTCTGCGTATCCTGCTCGGAGACGGCGACGCGCTCGGCAAGGTCGGAAACGGCGGTTGCGCAGGCGGGAATGCAACTCGCGGCTTCCGTGTCCGTCAGCATCTCTTCCACTTGAGTCGTGTCGACTTCGGGATAAGGGATTCCGAACGCGCAGGCTATCGCGGAGATTATCGCGGATAGCACGGTGATGACGATTATCACAATCTGTTTCTTGCTCATTGCTGTGTCTCCTTTTGTTTTTTCGGGGACACCGGACAGTCGGACGGCAAGGGTATGCTATACCTCGGTGCGGCGCAGAATCCAGAATTTATGACGGCAAAAATCCAAGCGCGACGCTGTGTGGGGGCGACGGCCTTTGTGAGGAAGCGGAAAGTTTCGGAGTCTGACCGCATATTATGTGGGTATGTCCGAAAAGATAAAAATCTGGTTTGTTGAAACGAAGTCCGCGGGACGGGTTTTGCTCGGCAGGGAAGTGCGCGAGTACGCCCCGCGTTCGCTTGCGGCGTTCGATTGCGAAAGAGTGGAGCGCGCTGAGCAATGCGCGTTCGTCAAAGGTCGGTTCGACGTCGTAATTCCTCTCGATATGCCGCTCGTTACGGGCGAAGACGTCGAAAGGGCCGTGGAAACCCTCAGGCGCAAGCATCTGAGCGTGCTCGGGCTCGGCGATGAGGGGTCGGGAGCGTTTGTGACGTCCGGAGAGGGGGGCGAACCGCATTGTCGGCTCGTTCTGCCTCATTTCGTCAAAACGGAGGGTGCAAAAAACTTCCGCATAGTGTATAATCTTATGAAAGAGAGGATACTCTCCCGTCTGTGCGCGGAGGGCGTCTTTATAGAAGATTTCGACAACACCGTTGCCGACGACACCGTGGAAGCGGAGCGCGGCGCAGTCGTGTTGCCTTTCTGCACGCTTCGGGGGCGAACGTCGCTCGGCGCGGGTTGCAAAGTCGCGGGGGCGTATATCGAGGACAGCGCGATAGGAGAGGGCGCGGAAATCGTTATGTCGCACGTCGTGTCGTCCGAAGTGGGCGAGCGCACCACGGTGGGGCCGTTCGCAAGACTGCGCGGAGCCGTCATCGACGCGGGTTGCAGGATAGGGGATTTCGTCGAGGTGAAAGGTTCACGCCTGCACGAAGGTGTGAAATCCGCACACCTCACTTACATCGGAGACGCCGAAGTGGGGGCGCGCACCAACGTGGGGTGCGGGACGGTGTTCTGCAACTACGACGGAAATAACAAGCACAGAACCACGGTCGGCACGGACTGTTTCATCGGAGCCAACAGCAATCTGGTCGCCCCGCTGAATATCGGGGACGGCACTTTCGTTGCGGCCGGCACGACGGTGACGAGAGACACCGAAAGCGGTTCTTTCGTCATAGGCAGAGTGCGACAGGAAGGCAGGGAAGGGGGAAATCCTCTCAGGAAGTCCTCTCGCTGAAAAAACAAATCCGAAGACAACGCGCAATCGGCGCGGAAGCACGGAGGAAATATGTATCTCATAGTCGGGCTGGGCAACCCGGGAACGCGTTACCGTTCCACCTATCACAACCTCGGCTTTATGGTCGCGGACGCTTTGGCGCGCGCCAAAAAACTCAGATTCGCGGGCAAAGAATGCGACGCCGTCACCGCAAAAGGCAAAGCGGACGGCGTTGAGTTCGTTGTCGCCAAACCGCAGACGTATATGAATCTGTCGGGCGAAAGCGTCAGGAAACTTGTCAGAAAATACTGCGACGACGAGAGCGAACTGATTGTCGTATACGACGACGCGGACCTGCCCGTGGGAAGAATGAGGCTTCGCGAGGAAGGTTCCAGCGGCACGCATAACGGTATGCGAAGCATAGTTTCCGCGCTCGGCACCACCGAGTTCAAACGACTGAGGATAGGAATCAAAAACGCCGAACTGGCAAACAGAGAAGTGGACATTACCGATTACGTGCTGTCCAGGATAGATTACGCAGACAAGAAAACCGTGGAAAAATGCGTGGAAGAGGCGGCGGAAGCGCTCCTTGACCTTGTGGGCGGCGCCGACATTCAACGCATTGAGGAAAGGCTGAACAAGCGAAAATAAACGGCAGATTAAGACGGAGGGCGTCACACGCGCGCCGTCGGACGGAAAGGTATGAGCGTTCCCCGCAGACTGGACATAGCCGCGTTTGGCGAAGGGCTCCCCGAACTGCTTTCGTTCGGGAATGTCCGCGCGCACTCCGGCGGGGTGAATTCGCTCGGCGTGGTCAAGATAACCGACGGCGCGAAAGCGCATCTTACCGCTTCCGTCCCCGCGGCGAAAATCTGCGTCACGGCGGATATGCTCGCCGCAAAAGCCCTTGCGAACAGGCTTTCGGGCTATTGCGACGGAAGGGTGGTCGTGTTGCCGCCGCGCGACGACGTACTGGTGTACAGGCGCGGTTTTTCCGCCGCGCGCTCCCGTGAAAGGGCGGCGGCGCTCGCGGCGTTTCTTTTCGGAGAGGCGGAGGTTCTGGTTGCGAGCGCAGAGTCGCTTATGCAATTATATCCCTCTCCGGACGCGGTGAAAAACGCGTCGGTATTTTTCGGAAAGAACGCCGAAATGTCGCCCACGGAAGCCGCGGACAGACTTGCCGCGGCGGGCTATTCGCGGCAGGAGATGATAGGCGAGGAAGGGGATTTCGCCCTGCGCGGCGATATTCTCGACGTGTATCCCGCCGGAGGGCAGCCGCACCGCATAGATTTCTTCGACGAGACAATAGAAGCGGTCAAGCGCATTGACCCCGTGACTATGCTTGCGGTGGAGGACAAGGAAGAGGTTCTGGTGCCGCCCGCCGGCGACGTGATATTCTCGGCGGCCGACGTGGAAAGAGTGCGCAAGACCCTT
>USGA01000160.1 GCA_900554085.1 uncultured Clostridia bacterium
CCGCGTCCCGACGGTCTGTCGGGATTGGTCACCGCGGCAACAACGTCGAATTTCGCGGCAAGCGCGCGCAGTACGACGGCGGAAAAATCCGGAGTTCCGAGAAAAAGGACTTTCATTCTTCGTCTTGCAGGTCGGAACACTTCGAGGTGTAAAGCACTCCGTCGAGGTGGTCCATTTCGTGTTGGAAAGCACGTGCCGTGAAGCCGCTGACTTCGTAAACGCGTTTTTTCCCGAAACGGTCGTCGGCTTCAACCTTGATTTTTTCGGCGCGGGTCACCGTGCCGTATTTGCCTTTGACGGACAGACACCCCTCGATACCGGTCTGTTTGCCTTCTGCGGACACGAGCACGGGATTTATCAACTCGAAAAATCCGTCCTCCGTGCTGACTATGCAGGCGCGTCTCAGGACGGAAACCTGCGGCGCGGCGAGTCCCGCTCCGTCCGCCGCCTCGAGCGTGTCTTTCATATCGTCGAGCAGCGTGTGCAGTTTGCCGTCGAACGCTTCGACGGGACGGCATTTCTTGGACAGAATGGGGTCGGGTGACTGAACTATTATTCTCTTTGCCATATCAGATAAAACTCTGCGGGTTTGTCTCCGCAAAGCAACTCCCCTTTGACGGTATATTTTCGTTCGCCAACGCGTATATGCGCGGCATAATTCTTTCGTAAATTTCAGGCGACACGCGAAGCAGAACCTGATAGCGCACCAGCCCGTTCATACGCGTGACGGGCGACTTGGAAGCCCCCAGATACACGAACTTGCCCACCTGTTCTTCGGTCTCGAGCACTCCGCGATAGACGTTGCGGATACTGTTTGCCACCTGTTGCTCGTCGGGTGCCGCCGCAAGAACGCGCACCACCTTTGTGAAAGGCGGAAATTTGGTCACCTTGCGCGTGTTTATCTCTTTGCGCCAGAAACCTTCGTAGTCGTATGTTTTCGCAAAAGCGAACACGTAGTGCCGCGGCGCATAGGTCTGCAGAATGACCCTGCCCGCCTTGTCCGCGCGTCCCGCACGCCCCGCAACCTGCGTGACCAGTTGGAAAGTGCGTTCCGACGAACGGTAGTCGCTGAAGTACAGCGCCGCGTCGGCCTCCAGAATACCCACCAGAGTGACCGAGGCGAAATCGTGTCCTTTGGCAATCATCTGCGTGCCGACGAGAATATCCGCTTTGTGTGCGGCGAACGCGTCCAGTATGCGGAAATAACTGTCTTTTCGCGCCGTGGTGTCGTTGTCCATACGCAAAACGCGCGCCTCGGGGAAAAGTTCCTTGAGTTCTTCCACCACTTTTTCCGTGCCCGTCCTCCCGTGGCGTATGTGTGCCGAGCCGCACACGGGACACTTTGAGAGAGGACGGTAACGTTTGCCGCAGCAATGGCATTTGAGTTCGTTCTCTGTTTTGTGATAGGTGAGCGAAACGTCGCAGTTTTCGCATTTTGCGACGTAACCGCATTCCTTACACATAACAAAGGACGAAAATCCGCGCCGGTTGAGGAACAGCATCACCTGTTCGCCGCGGGATAACGCCGCACCGATTGCGTCGCTGAGGGCGTAGGAAAACAGCGAACGGTTTCCCGAACGGAATTCCCCCACCATATCCACAATCTCCATATCGGGAAGTTTGTGAGAGGATATCCTGTCGGGCAGGCGAAGCAGACGGTATTTCCCTTCGGTTGCCTTCAGATAGGTCTCCATATCGGGAGTGGCGGAGCCCAGCACGAGCGAAGCGCCGCATATTCCGCTACGGACGAGGGCGACTTCTTTTGCGTCGTAACGGGGGTTCGATTCGCTGATGTAACTGGAATCGTGCTCCTCGTCGATGATGATGACGCCGATATCTTTCAGCGGCGCAAACACCGCCGAACGCGCCCCGAGCGCAATCCGAGCCCTGCCGTCCTTGAGGCGTTTCCATTCGTCGTAACGCTCCGAGGCGTTGAGCCCGGAGTGCATTACCGCCACCTGCTCCCCGAATCTTGCGCGGAATATACCGAGCATTTGCGGAGTGAGCGAAATCTCGGGCACCAGCATTATTGCGGATTTTCCCGCTTCGAGAGTGCGTCTTATCACGTCGAGATAAACTTCCGTCTTTCCGCTGCCGGTCACTCCGTGCAACAGATAAGTTGCGGGGGCGGACACGACGGCGTCCGCGGCGGCGCGTTGAGCGGGCGTGAGCGTAATCTGTTTTTTCCTGCCCTCGAGAGTTTTGAGGGGAAGTCGGTTTTCGTGTACGGCGCTTTCGGTGACAATGCCTTTTTCGCGCAATCCCTTGACCGCGGAATCACCGAATTTCTCCGCAAGCACCGACATAAACTCCCCGTCTTTGCCCTTGAGATACGCGACTGCTTCGGCTTGCTTTGCGGCGCGTTTGAGTTTCTGGGAGATTTCCTCCGCCGACAGCCCTTCGCGCAACGCAAGAAATATGCGCTTGCTTTCGGGGTCTCTTTCGTCACGCAGTTTTGCGGGCACGAAAAGTCGGAGCACGTCTATGTACCGCAGATTGTATTTCGTGCGCATAATCTCAAGCAATTTGAGTTGCCCCTCGTCTACGGGGGAATCGAGATATTCGGCACGTTTAAGATTCGGATAATCGGATTTTTCCTTTTTCCCGACGACAAACCCGACTTTGCGCATCGGCCCGAAAGGCACCGCAACGCGACTTCCAAGAGGCACGTCCTCGCCCTCGTAGTCGAAAGGTCTGTCAACCTCCGCCGTGGAAATGTCGACTATAACTTCAAGCACCATAACACTCGGAAAGTCTGTCGAGAATGATGTCGGCAAGCGCGCGTTTTGACATCAAAGGATATTCCGTCACGCTGCCGTCGGCGGTTATAATAGAAGCGACATTGGTATCGGTGTAAAAACC
>USGA01000161.1 GCA_900554085.1 uncultured Clostridia bacterium
TGCCGTCGACTTCTGCAAATCCTGCATAGAAGTTTCACTCAAAGCCAAGACGGATTTGCGTTTCGGACTGCTCATCGAACGCGCCGTGCCTATGCTTGTTGACAAGCGCTGACGCGCGGAACGGAAACCCGTATTTTTCTCAACACGCATTTAACGCACACGAACCGAAACTTAAACATCGGTTTGTGTGCTTTTTTATAAGTTTAATTTTCGGTTCTCAAAACAAAAAATCAGTTTGCCGCGCATACGCAGGTAGCGTTGTTTCCACGACTTTCGTCACACCGTTACGCAAGCGTACGCCCGCACCCTATCCCCGAAATTCCTGCCCGACGCAACGCGCTGCGAGGTCCGCTCGCGACAACCGCGCGCCTCGGCAAAAGTCGTTTTTTTGCAACGAAAAGCCCCGCCTGACGACGGGGCTTCGGAATCTCGGTTGAAGACGAATTACTTCTTCGCTTCTTCTTCGCGCTTCTTGGCGTCTTCGATAATCTTCGCGTTGGCGCTGCCGGGAACTTCGTCGTAACGAATGAGCGTCATAGAGAACTTGCCTCTGCCCTGAGTCATACTGCGGAGGTCGGTGGCGTAACGGAACATTTCCGCCTGGGGAACTTCCGCCGTGATGACCTGCTTGCCGCCCGCAACTACGTCGGTGCCGAGAATTCTGCCGCGGCGCTTGTTCATATCGCCGAGGATATCGCCGAGGTATTCGTCGGGAACGGTGATTTTGGCTTCCATAATGGGCTCGAGGAAGCAGGGAGAAGCCTTGGCGCAACCTTCCTGATAGGACAGTTTCGCGGCGGTGATGAACGCGATTTCCTTGCTGTCGACGGGGTGATATTTTCCGTCGTAAAGCGTGGCTTTGATGTTGACCATCGGATAGCCCGCGAGCACACCCTTCTTGATTGCTTCGCGCAGACCTTTTTCGACTGCGGGAATGAACTGACGAGGAACTGCGCCGCCTACGATTGCGTCGACGAATTCGAATTCGCCGTCTTCGGCACCGGGCTCGAACTTGATGAACACGTCGCCGTACTGACCCGCACCGCCCGACTGCTTCTTATGCTTGCCTTCGGCTTCCGCGGTCTTTCTTATTGTCTCGCGATAAGCAACGCGGGGTTCCTGCCAGGTGATGTCAAGACCGAGTTTGTTCTTGACGCGCTTGCACATAATGTCGAGTTGCGCTTCGCCCAGACCGCTGATGAGGACGTCGCCGGTCTCGACGTTCTTTTCCACCTTGAAAGTGGCGTCCTCGTCCTGCATTTTGATGAGGCCCTGAATGACCTTTTCCTCGTCTTTGGCGGCTTTGACCGCATAGGAGATGACGGGCGCGGGGAACTCGATTTTGTCAAAGGACAGTTTGTTCTCGGGCGCGGACAGAGTGTCGTTGGTGTTGGTGTAAACGAGTTTGGCAAGCGCGCCGATGTCGCCCGCTTCGAGGAAATCGACGGGTTCCTGTTTCTTGCCCTTGAGCACGTAGATGGTGCCGACCTTTTCGGGCTTCTCGGCGGTGTTGTTGAATACGGTGTCGCCGCTCTGCAGTTTGCCGCTCCTGACTTTCAGAATGAGCAGTTTGCCGACATAGGGGTCGACGACGGACTTGAAGACCTGCGCGGAGAAAGGCGCGGAAGAATCGCAAGCGACTTCGACAGCCTGTCCGTCTTTGGTGGCCTTGGCTTTCTTCGCCTTTGCGGGAGAAGGAAGCAGGTCGACGATTTTGTCCATAAGTCCGACGACGCGGGTGCAGGTGGTGGCGTTGCCTGCCATAAGGGGAATGAACGTGTCGCCCGCGATTGCCGCGTGCACGCCGCGGTTGATTTCCTCGGCGGTGAATTCCTCTCCCTCGAAGAACTTCATCATAAGTTCCTCGTCGGTTTCGGCAACCATTTCCATAAGTTTTCCGCGGTAATCGTCCGCTTTCGCCTTGAGTGCGGCGGGAACGTCGACGCTCTTTCCGTCGAGGGTGAACGCGGTGCCGTTGAACACATCGACGTAACCGGTCATCTTACCGCCTTCCATAATGGGAAGTTCGATGGGCACGACCTTGCCGTAACGCGCGGTGATTGCGTCGACGGTGGACATAAAATCGGAGTTTTCCTTGTTGACCGCATTGACGAATATAAACGCGGGCACGCCTTTGTCGAGGCACATCTCGAGGGCTTTCTCGGTGCCGACGGTGAGGGAGCCGGACGCGCTGGTCACGACGATTGCGCTGTCCGCGGCGGAAAGTGCCGCTGCCATTTCGCCCTCGAAGTCGAAGAAACCGGGGACGTCGAGAATGTTGATTTTGACGCCCTTGTGCACGGCGCTGGCAAGAGCCATACTTATGGATATTTTACGCTTAATTTCCTCGTCGTCGAAGTCCATTGTGGCGGTGCCGTCATCGACTTTGCCGAGACGGTCGATGGACTTGGTCTCGAAAAGCATTGCTTCGGCGAGAGAAGTCTTGCCCTCGCCGGAGTGGCCGATGAGCGCGATGTTGCGTATGAAATCGGTTGCGAAAGTCTTCATAATATACCTCGTGATTGATTTACGGTTGTGAGCCGCCCCCTCAGGCAACGAAAGTCGCAAACGCATAAAGTGCGCGCGGGGCGAAATTCCTATAAATGATACTATAAAATCGACTACTAATCAAGCAAAAATCGCGCAATATTCCGCGCGTGGCGCAAATTTTCCGTCCGCGGTGTGATATGTAGGGCGCAAGCGGCATAAATCTGTTGTTATGACAACCACAATCGGCGTGTACGACAGCGGCATAGGAGGGCTGACAACCCTCTCCGTCCTTATGCGGAGATTCCCCGCCTGCGGCTTCTGCTATTATGCCGACAACGCGCGTATGCCGTTCGGCACGAAATCGGCGGACG
>USGA01000162.1 GCA_900554085.1 uncultured Clostridia bacterium
TTCCTGCGCCGTCCTGCAATAACGCGCCACATCGTACATTCCTTCAAAGCAGAATTCGCCTTCCCGCGGCTCGTGAACGTTCCAGCACATAACCGTCTCCACGGTGTTGAACCCCGCGGCTTTCAGTTTTTCCAGTCTGTCCCTCCAGTACTGCGGCAACACCCTGAAATAGTGCATTGTCCCCGAATAGAGCCTGAACGGTTTTCCGTCGAGAAAAAATCCTTCTTTTTTGATTTCAAACACGGTTTTGTCCCCCTTAAAGTTTTTCGAAGTGTTTTATTTCGAAAGGCTGAAGTATGCCCTTAATCCTGCCCACGGCAGGCAAATCGAAATCGTAATCGCGCGCCTTGGCGCCGCTGTTGCGCACGGTCACGGCGTATCTGCCGTTTCTTTCCGCCGCATAACCGTACACCTCGCCCTTTTCGGGTCTCCCCCCGAAAAACTGCGAAGCCGAAAGCACGTCGAAGTTGGCTTCCGCCCAACTCAACACCTCGGCGGCAATCTTCCACTTGCTTTCGCTCATCATATCGGGCGAGAAATAAAGTTCGAGCAGCCCGCTGCCCCGCATAAAGCAGCACTTCAGATAGTCGCGGAACTGTTCGTCCGTGTAAACGACCGGCTTTTTGCCGCGCCACGGGCGCGCCGTGTTGAAATTCCTGAACGCGTAGCAGGGCTCGTGGTTGTAAAGGTGCGCGGCGGGAAACTGCAATTGCCTTTCCTCGTAGAAATTCCTGTATCTGCCGTCGCGGTAATTGAGGCACATCGAAAGGTCGTCCCCCTTGCCGACGTAACCCATATCGGAAGCGTTGTTCATCCAGACGTAGTCCACCCATTTGAGAAACCACGGCGAACAGTGCGCGTACGAAGTGATGTTGAGACACACGTCGGGTCTGACCGCCCTTATCTTCTCGAAAGCCGCCGTCCACCTTTCCCAGAAACAGGTATAAAACGCCAGTCCTTCGCCTTTGGCGACGGGGTGATTGTGTCCCCGCGCGGAACAGGGTTTTTTCGCAAATCCGTCTATTTTGAAATAATCGACATTGTATTCCCTGCAGAATTCGCACATTCTGTCGCTGAGGTCCTCTATATAGCGGGCGTCGGCGGTGCATATATCCTGCGATTTCTCGTTGACGTGGTAGCCTATTTTTTCCAGCAAACGTGCATAACGGACAGTCTGCGCCGTATAGCCGCCGCGCGGTCCGAACCACACGCCGAACCTGCTTCCGAAAGACGCTGTAAGCGCCGCTTCCCGCGCGAATCCCTCGGGGAATTTGTCGTTGAACTGCCAGAAAAGCGGCTTGCGGTATTCCGTCCAACCGTCGTCCACGACGTAACAGTCGGGCTCGCGCGCTCCCGCTTTCTTCAGCCCCTCGTGTACCTTTGTGAACGAATTTTCAATGCGCTCGGGATCGATGTCGAGCATATTGTCGTACCAACTGTTGTACTGTATCCTGCACACGGCGGGGCGTGCGAAACTCTCGACATACGCAAAGAAAGCGCGCCTCATTGATGCAAAATCAGCCGCCGCTCCGCCGCCCGTAACGACGTCGGGCAGAACGTATGCGCCGTCCTTGCAGACGTCGCCGAAATTCCTTCCCGTGTGATATCTGCAGCACGCGGTATTTTTGCGCACGAAATTCTCGGACACGGGGGTCTCGCACCCGAAAAAGAGGTCTCCTGCATAAAGAGGTTGTCCCAGGCGCGCCACCGACTGCGAGAGATACGTTTTGCCGGCAAACGGCGCCTGCCACACGAATTCCGCGCGCGCCGTCGAAAATTTTTCCACGGTCACGCAATCGATGAATATATCCCTGTCGCACCGCAAAGTCACCGTCTTGGCAAGCGCGCCGCAGTCCCTGGCGGAATACGAAATTTCCACGCGCAACGCGCCGTCGGCGCTTCGTAGCGTGTAGCCGTCTTCCCCGATGCGCTCAACCGCACAGGAAGCGCAGTCCGCGACGAAACGTTCGCCGCCGCACGAATAAAGCACCTCGAAGTCGCCCGCGGGCGAAACCAGTTCTCTTCCCGTTACGAGGTTCAGAAAAGAGATTTCGACAATCCTGTCTCCTGCGGTTTTCACGCGCTTTTCGACGCTTGACGAACGGTATATGTAAACGCTCATTTCACCCCTCCCATTACGCGTTTGATTTTCTTTGCCATAGCCAGCAGGCAATCGCACATTTCGTCGTTCCTGCGGTCAAGGTCAAGTTCCCACACCAGCAAGTCGGGCAACGACACCGCGAAATAGTCTATCTTCACGTGCTTCCCCTTGTTTGCGGCGGCGTAATCGGCAAAGGAATCCACTATCCTTTCCGCCGCCCCGATTTCTCCCAGCGCTGCGTGAGACAGCGCGGCGTAGAAGATGTAATCGACAGGCATATCGTTGTAGAACATTCCCGCCTCTATTTGCGTTTCGCCGCGCGTCACAAGACGGAATACAACTGCGACAGTTCCAGCAACATTCTGGAATCGTCTCCCGCGAGCGCAAAAGCCTTTTCCATACTTCTCAGCGCGCTTGCGGAATCTTTCTTTTTATTGTAGCGGTACAACGCGAGATTGCGGTGTACCGCGGCGTTGTCGGGGTCAAGCGCCGCCGCCTCGGTCCAGCACCTTGCCGCCGTGTCGTAGTTTCTTCTATCGTAATGCAGATTGCCGAGATAGTAAAGCAATTCCGCGTCCGGTCTCCGCTCAATGAGTTTATCCAGCACCTTCTGGGCCCACAGACCGACGGCGAAAGAGGTGACCGCACCACCTTTCGCGGGCTTACGCGTCGGTTTTTCGCCGCACTTTGCCTCAAAGGCGTTCATATTCCAGTTGTACCATTCCATCTGAGCGTCGTTTATTCCCGCGGTGCCCGCGTC
>USGA01000163.1 GCA_900554085.1 uncultured Clostridia bacterium
CGGCGGTGCAAAGCAGACGGGCTATCGTCAGCATATTGCCTCGACGGTAGGTGTCGTGGGTCATGCAGGAAGTGAGTCCCCAATAAGGCACATCGCAGACGGTGTACACCATGCCCCAGATGAGGTACATGATGGTCATCGCCGCAAAGCCGCCGTGAGAGTTGGGATACCAGGGCAGGAAGCACAATATCGTGATGCCCGCCACGGGAAGAGCCATCCATCTGAGATAGGGACGGCACTTGCCCCACTTGGTCTTCGTCCTGTCGACGATGGAGCCCATGATGGGGTCGTTGAGTGCGTCATAGATACGCGCCAGCAACATGAGCAGAGCGACCGACAGTGCGCCGTAGCCTATCGCGTCCGTCATGAAGATGGTCAGATACGACCCGATGATGGTGCAGATGAGGTTTTGCCCGAAACCGCAGAGGGAATAAGCGATACCCTCTTTGGGCTGCACATCGCCATCGTTGGGATAAGTCCCGAACAACTTGTGCCAGAATGATCTTTGGGGTGCCGCCGCGGCAGCGGTTTCGCCCGCAGATTCTTTGACTTCGAGATCTGCCATAATTACCCACCTTAAAATTTTTGAAAGTACTTCCGAAGCAATCGGCGACTTATTAAGATTATTTTAATGTTGAGTTGCGCGCTTGTCAAGATTTTGAGGAAATACCCGCCGATTAAAATCCGATTGCGGCGAGAATATGCCGTCCGCGCCGAAAACTGCCGCCCGAATCGCTCTTGCCGAACACAAACTACGGCTACCCCGCCCTGTCGGACAGTCGGCAGAAAATAGCAGCACAGCAGCATCACGCCAAGGAACGCGAAGTTGAGTCCGTGGCACACAAGCAGGTATTTTCCCGCCTTGCCGAACTGTATCGCGCAGAACTGCTTGAACGTTATCAGACTTGCCAACGAAGATATCAGAGTGCCGCAACCACCGCCAGCATACATAACAAACTGACCAGAGTCCGCCAATCGAAATAATCCAGATACCCTTCGTCGGGCGCAACGAAAAAACAGGATACGGCGGCGGCTACCGTTGCCACAATCAGAACGACGCTCTTTTTGCAGAACGCCGCGATACTCTTACCTGACCCGCGCGCCGCAAGAACTTCGGAATGCCCGTCCCCGTCGCGTCGGGGCGCAAGCACCACGGAAGTCGACGGCGTAATGTGAATCCTGTCCGTAGCGCTCGCCTCTACCAACGCGGAATTCTATCACCCTGCCCCGCCTCAGTCAACCGTTTTCACCATCTGTTCGGACACCTTTCCCCGCCCGCTCCGAAAGCAAGAAAAAACGCCCTTCCTTTCCTCTTCCGCGAATGGCGCGGAGGGCACGGAAGGGCGCTTTCACCGTTGAAACCTCAGCGGACGTAACTTTGCGCCCACGCCGCCAGTTCTTTTTCGGCCCACGCCGAATACTTTTCCTTTTCCCCAGATTGCCGAGGGACAGCATTTCTTCAGCACCTCTTCGGTCCTGCCCATACCGCTTCCGCCGCTGGTCGCAAAAGGCACGACGGTCTTGCCAGAAAAATCGTAACTCTCGAGGAAAGTGTCGACGATATGCGGCGCAACGTACCACCATATGGGAAATCCGACAAACACGGCGTCGTAATCGTCCATATTGTCGACTCTTCCCGCAATCTCGGGACGAGACGATGCGTCTTTCATTTCAACGCTGCTGCGGCTCGAGGAATCCGTCCAGTCGAGGTCGGCACGCGTGTAAGGCACGGCGGGCGTAATCTCGTAAACGTCAGCCCCGACGGCTGCTGCCAACCCCTGCGCAACCCTGCGCGTCGTACCCGTGCACGAAAAATAAGCAACCAGAATCTTTTTCATTTTTACCTCCTTACAACAACAGTTCTTTTGCGCAATTCAATGCGTTGAACAGCCTCGGAATACCCGTGTACGGCATAGCCTGAGACAGCGCGCACACGATTTCCTCTCTGGAATTGCCTGCCCTGAGCGCTCCCGCTACGTGCGCACGCACCTGGACTTCCGCGCCGCCCATTGAGGCAAGCATAACCACCGTGAGCAATTCGCGGGTTTTTCCGTCAAGCCCGCCTCGCGTTGCGAAATCCCCGAAACACAGTTCCGTGAGCCAACGCGGAATTGCTGCGTCGAATCCCTCCGGCAACCACGAATACCTGTCCGCTATCTCGCTTCCGTAAAGCGGCGTCTGCAGTGCCGCTCCGCGCTCGTATCGGTCGACTTCGTTCACCGTTTCCGCCGACTGCAGCGGCAATTCTATGCCCTTTTGAACGAAGACTTCGTTCATCGCGGCAATGGCGTTGAGCGTTTTGGGAAACCCGACGAACGGTGCGCATTGATAGACTGCCTCGCGTATCTCGAGAGGCGTGACCCCCACGTTGAGACACGCTCCGACGTGCGCCTTGAGTTGCGGCAAAGTCTGATTCACCGTAAGCACCGTAACCGTAATCAGTTCACGCATACGGTTGTCCAGCGACCCGACTTGACACACCTCGCCGAAAATGAACCTCTGCAGTATGCGCATAAACTCGGGGTCGCTGCCCTCGTTCGCGACGGGCTTTCCCCCGAACAGTTCGTAAAATTTTTGTTCCGTTCTTTCCGTTCTGTCCATTTTCTCCTCCAAAAAATCGCCGGAGATACTCCGCTCAGTTATTATACCACTTTTGACAAGCCTTTCTCAATCCCGCATTGCAACGTCACGCGACGCAAAACGACAACCATCACCGCACCCGCAAGCGTTGGTAGCACGTAGAGTATACAAACGTAGCCCGATTAAAGACGTTTAAACGGGGCCCCCGCAAAGTACCGCAACGGGGCAAAGCGGAGCGCACCCGCGAGCGTTGGTAGCACGAAGAACGACAAAATGCA
>USGA01000164.1 GCA_900554085.1 uncultured Clostridia bacterium
TCAGCGACATTCTGCTCACGGTGCTTTACTATCTGTGGGCTGTCACGTTCGGCGCGGGGGCGGAATGGCTGGCGTTTTCCACCATAAGTTGGCTGGTGGGCACCGTGTTGCTGCTGTTCGTCAGCACGCGAATGATGTTGTGGGCGCCGTTTATGCTGCACACGGGACTGCGCTCCTACGACGCTTTCCGTATGGGGTGGAGACAGATGTCCGGCAGAATGATATCCGCTTCGCTCGCGCTCTTCTTCGTGTTGGTGCCCGCCGTCGTCGTCACGGTAATCGTGGGCGCGCTGACGGAAAGCGTGCTTTGGCGCGTAATCACCGACGGAGTGATATATTCGGTCGTGCTCAGTTTTTACGTCGTGCTTATGTACACGGTGTTCTACGACGTCACGGGAACCGAGAGAATGGACTTGCAGAAAATCGACATCTGGTCCAAAAAATGGAAATGGAAGATTTCCGCAAACAAAGATAAAGAGGACGAAAAGCGCGGCTGAAAAGTCCGCCGAGAGGAAATATGGAATTCAAATATTCGCTGTCCCTGTTGTTCTCCAATATGGGATTCGTGCTTAAAGTGTTGTTATGGGTGGTAATATGCGCCCTCGTGGTCACGGCAATCGGCTGTGCCGTGCTTATTCCCACAGTCAACGCGCTCGCCGCAGACGGGGCCGTGAGCGAAGCCTACGGCGCAATCGGCGGAGAGATATCCGCTTTCCTCGACGGCAGCACCAGCGTGGGGGACTTTTTGCACAACGTCGCCGCCGACTTCGAGGCGTTCCTGAACGCCGTTCTTGCTTCGCAGGGATTGCTTACGGCGCTCATTTTCATCTGTATAGCGCTCTATATTCTGTACGTCTTCCTGGTAGGCATATGTTACTATCCGATCGCCTACGCAGCCAATCAACTTATGTCTTCCAATATGCGCATAGGTCTGGCTTCGTCCATAGCGATGCATCTGCGCAAGGCGGTGCGGTTTTCCGCCGCGCGTCTCACCGTCACGGTGCCCATTGACGCGATAGTCACCGCCATAGTCTGCGGCATTGCCTTCGGACTCTGGAACGTAATAGGCTTTTTCTCGCTTACCGTGGCGCTGGCTTTCGGCGTGTTCGGATACTCGGCACGCGCCACAGTCGTGGCAGGGTGGTTGCCCAGGCTGATGTTCAACAAGGACGAGAACATCTACACGGCTTTTTCCCGCAGTCTGCGAAGCGTCAAACTCAATTTCAAAGGTCTGTTGAAGTCGTTTATCATCACCTACTTCGCCACTTATGTGCTCGTCGCGACCTGCGGTATTCCCACTTTCGGACTTGTCGCGATAGTGGTGCCGTCCATCAACTACTTCCTTATGAGACTCATCGAACTTGTGGGCTACTACAAGATGAACGGTATGAGTTTCTACACCGACGCGATAACAGTCGTCGACACCGTGGAATTCGGTTACCGCACCGAAAACCAGCAGCGCGCGGACGAAGAAAATCTGACAAATTATTTCGGCGATTATGCCGCCGAGGCTTCCCTCGAGAAAAGAGAAGAGCAGGCGCGCGAACAGTTCGACGCACCCCGTGCCTCGGCGCCCGCGGAAATTTCCGACGAAAACGACGGAGAAAACAAATGAAATTCAGAATGTTCTTCGGGGCGGTAAAGACGGCTTGCATTGCGCTGGTGATTGCCATCGGCGTTGCCGTCATAGTCCTGGATTCCGTTATGCTTTCGGGCGCGGTGAGCGCCCTCACCACTTCCAATACCGCGCTTGCGTGGGCGTCGCTCGTTGCCGGCGCAATAATCACGGTGTTCGCGGTGCTTATGCTGCTCAACAGTTACTACAAATTCGACGACGACGAATTTGCGGTCGTCTTCGGGGTGTTCGTTGACAGGATAGAGTACGACGAAGTGGAAGAAATTTTCGTCACCGTCGACGAATACGAAATATTTTTGAGTTACCGCCGCGCGGGCAAGGCTCCCGCAAATCTGCGCCTTTATCTCTCTCCGGCGCGCCGCAAGGAAATGCTTGCGGAACTCGAAAAGAAATGCGCCTTTGCCGTGGTGCATTACATTCAGCCTCCCGCCGAAAAAGATAAGGACGACAAAAACAAATAACGTCTCTTGCGGAGGCACCGAGGACAAATTATGCCCGACAGACTTTCCGAAAAGGAACTCGCTTCCTTTATTCCGTTTGACAGCGCGCTGGAAGGCGTGCTTTCGGATTTTTTGCGCGGTTCCGAATATCTCGGAAGCGATTATTCCTATTACGCTTTCATCAGTTGGTTCGACAAAGGGGAGTATCTCGTCAGGGGCGACGTGCTGTATTTGCGTTGCCTTATGGACGGAGAGCGGTACTATTGGCCTCCTCTCGTCAGGCAGGGAGCGGAAATCACCGTCGCACAGGCGGCGCTCGCTTTGCCCGAGGACACAATGTTTGCATTCTGTACCGAAAGTTTCGTCAACGAGATGTACGGCGGCTATTACATATTCACTCACCGCGACTGGTCGGAGTATATCTACGACATTCCCTCTTTCACGGCGCTTGCGGGCAAGCGTTACCACGCAAAGCGCAATCATATCGCGAAGTTCACCAAACTTTATTCCTATGAGATGACGCCGTACAGAAAAGAGGAATTCGAGCGGGCGTGGCTCGAGGGAAAAGAGTACGACGGAAAACAACTCGAGAACGCCCTGCGCGAAGGGGAAATCGTGCGACGCTGGCTCGCCGCGGCGGAGCAGGGCAAACTCAAATGCGACGTGCTGCGCGTCGACGGAAAAATGGCGGGTATCGCAATCGGCGAGATTACGCCGACGGGCGTCGCAATAGAAATGTACGAGAAAGCGGACGCTTCCTACGAAGGGGTGTATTCTTT
>USGA01000165.1 GCA_900554085.1 uncultured Clostridia bacterium
GTATAAAACTCCGAATTGGGCAAAAGACGGCGTTATGTATCAGATTTTCGCCGACCGTTTCGCAAGAGCGGGGGAAGTCCGATTCGCAAAAAGACACGGCAGGATTCATTCCGATTGGTACGATTTGCCGGATATCGCGGAGGAGGGGCAGGACTACCGCGCCGACGATTTTTTCGGAGGCAATGCGGAGGGCATAGTCGAGAAACTGCCGTATCTCAAATCCCTCGGGGTGACCGCGATATATCTCACGCCCGTTTTTCTTTCTTCCAGCAATCACCGATACGACACGGCGGATTATATGGAGATAGACGACCTTTTCGGAGGCGAAAAGGGTTTCCGCAGACTTGTCGCCGAAGCCGCAAAAGCGGGTATATCCGTTGTGCTTGATGGAGTTTTCAATCACACGGGGGCGGACAGCGTCTATTTCAACAAGTTCGGCACGTTTGAGGGCACGGGCGCCTACCAGAACAAAAAATCGCCGTACTACGGCTGGTACACATTCTTCGATTATCCCGACGACTACCATTGCTGGTGGGGGTCCACCGTAGTTCCCACGGTGAACAAGTCCGCCGAAGGCTACCGCGAACTGATATGCGGGAAGCGAGGCGCCGTCGCCAAATGGACGGCGGCGGGCGTGCGCGGCTGGCGGCTGGACGTCGTGGACGAATTGCCGACCGATTTCACCGACCTGCTGTGCGCGTCGATAAGGCGCGAGAATCCCGACTGCCTTGTTGTGGGAGAGGTGTGGGAGGACGCGTCGGACAAGATGAGTTACGGCACGTGGCGCCCTTATTTTATGGGCAACGAACTCGACGGCGTGATGAACTATCCTTTCCGCAGAGCGATTTTCGACCTCATATTGCGGGGAGACCGCGAGGCGTTCAGGGAGGGAGTCACGCTCATAGCGGAACACTATCCCAAAGAGAGCCTCGACGTATGTCTGACGCTGCTCGGCTCGCACGATACTGTGCGCGCTCTCACCGCGCTTTCGGGAGCGGACGCGCCTTTCACCAAGGAAGAACGGAGAAACTTCCGTCTTTCGGACGAATTCCACGGGCTAGCGACGCTCAGGCTCAAGGCCGCTTCCATTCTGCAATACACCTTGCCGGGTATCCCTTGCGTATATTACGGCGACGAGGTGGGTATGCAGGGGTTTGAGGACCCGCTCAACAGGGGTACCTACCCGTGGGGCAGGGAGAACGACGACCTGCTGGCGCATTACAAGGCGCTCGGAGTTATGCGTGCCCGCAACAAACGTGCGCTGACGGGCAGATTGCGTTTTGTCGAGGACGGGGAGATAGCCGTTTACGAGAGAATTTCCGACGACGGCACCGACATACTTCGGGTGTGGTACAATCCCTGTCTGCACGCGGTGTGGAGGGACGTCGACGCGTACGACGCCTTCACGGGAGAGGAAGTCGGTACGGTGCGTATACCCCCGCTTTCCGCTTACGTCAGTTGCAACGGCGGAGGCAAATCCGGCGAATGATTATACGCCTGCGTGATTCGCGGCGTTCTTTTTACTTAATTTTTACACGCCCGCGGAAAATCGCTCTTTACACTCCGCGCGTGCACAATGTATAATTGACGTGGTGCGGTGTGCCTGCGGGCGCGTCGCGGCAAAGGAGGAAATATGAGAGAGGACGAACGCACGGGCGGTCCGGAGTTTTCCGAACAGGCCGTCGCCCTCGACGGACCCGCAGGGGAAGCCTGTGCGGGTGAGGCGGTCATAGCGGACGCTGCGACGGCCGATAACGTCGGAGGCGGAGCGACGGGTGACGGAGGAGATTCCCCGTCGGAACTCAAACCGCTTAGGCTCGACTACAAGCAGACTTTCAAGGTCGGGTTCGCATTTGCGATAGTTATGATTTTCTGGACGGCTTACGACTTTGTCGTGCCGCTCCTTCTCGAACACGCCTACGGTCTTTCCAACACCGTCCGCGGTCTGATTATGGGTCTCGACAACCTGTTGTCGCTCTTTATGTTGCCGCTGTTCGGCAAAATTTCCGACAACGCCAAGGGCAAACTCGTAAGCAAGTGGGGCAGAAGAACGCCGTTTATCATATTCGGCACAATAGCCTCCGTCGTACTTATGGTTTTCGTGCCCGTGGTCACTCTCGGTCAGCAGGAAAAAGCGCAGAACATCGAGACGGAAATCAAATCCCGCTTGAACGAAGACGCGTTTATGAACGAAACCCTCGCTATGTTCTGGCAGGAGGGCGGAAACTACTGCGACGTCAATTACGTTACGGGCAAGAGCGCCGTCGGCGGCAGCGGAGAAGGACTGACCTACGAGCAGTATCTCGAAATCCGTTACGACGCCAATTTCAAGTCCACGAAAGCCGTTCTCGGTATGCTCGGAGCGGAAACTCACACTTACACGTTCGGTGACGAAACCGTAGAGGTCGCCCTCACCGACGAAGTGGCGGTGGGAGTTGACGGTTACGACTGGGACGGCGACGGCAAAATCACCTACGCCGACATCAAGCAGGGCAACGCTTACTACAGCAGGTACGTCGAAGCGGGGATGAGTTCCTACATAAGCGACCTTGTCTACGAGAGAGAGACCAACACCGAAGCCGGTCACAAGAGCCTTGCGGTCTATATGGTCATTCTGCTCCTCGTGCTGATAGCGATGGCCACTTTCCGTTCCCCCGCAGTCGCGCTTATGCCCGATGTCACGCCCAAGCCCCTGCGCTCGCAGGCCAATGCGGTCATCAATCTTTGCGGCGGTATAGGCGGCGCCATAGCGTTCCTCATTTACACGGTGGTGTTGTTCGGCGAACGTCTCGAGAACTACGTCATAATCTTCGCTTCCGTCGCGGCGGGTATGTTGCTGCTGCTCGGCGG
>USGA01000166.1 GCA_900554085.1 uncultured Clostridia bacterium
AGTTTCTCCATATTGTCGGAGAGCAGTTTGACGCCGATAAGGAACGCTCCGAGACCGGCAATGAGTTCGCAGACTATATAGACGTATTGCATAGACACCGCTCCGTACGAACCGCGGTTCGCACAAAATTGTAGTTCTTCTAAAGCATATATCACAATTATGTCTATGTTGTCACACGAATGTCATAAAGTTGTAAAAAGCGGAAAATTGTCGGAAACCGTTGTCGGCAATGTCTCCGTGTGGTATGATTGCGGTGATAACGGCGCGTTTATGCACGTTGCCGTGCACCTGCAAGACAAAAAACGGAGAGTTTATGCTTAAACTTGTAGATATAACCAAGGAGTATAAGGTCGAAGAGGAGAGCGTGCTCGCGCTGCACAACCTCTCGGTCGAATTCCGAAGGAACGAGTTCGTTTCCATACTTGGACCCTCCGGTTGCGGCAAAACGACTTTGCTCAACATTATCGGCGGTCTCGACAGATACACAAGCGGCGACATTCAGGTCGAAGGCGTTTCCACCGAAGATTACGACGACCTCGATTGGGATACCTATCGCAACCAAAGAATAGGTTTTGTGTTTCAGAGTTACAACTTAATCCCTCATATCAGCGTTCTCAAGAACGTCGCGCTCAGCCTTACCCTGGCGGGCGTGGGAAAAGAGGAGAGCAGAGAACGTGCCCTCGAAGCGCTGCGAAAGGTGGGACTCGAGAAACAGGCGAAGAAGAAACCCAATCAACTTTCGGGCGGACAGATGCAGCGCGTCGCAATCGCCCGCGCAATCGTCAACAATCCCGAGATAATCCTCGCCGACGAGCCCACGGGCGCACTCGACAGCGAATCGGGCGTGCGCGTTATGGAGTTGCTCAAAGAGGTTGCGCGCGACCGTCTCGTCATAATGGTCACCCACAACGGGCAACTTGCCGAGGAATACAGCACCCGCATCATAAATCTCAAGGACGGCGAGATAATAGGCGACACGATGCCCTATACCGAGCAGGACGCCGCCGACGAAGAGGCGGCGGCCGCAAAGTACAGGGAAGCGGAGGAGGCCGCCATAAAGGCGGAAGTGGATTCCGACAATCCCTACGCTCGCGCGGACAGGCAACGCCTTGCCGCCCGTCGCGGACTGTTTGCCGCCACCTACAAGACCGCGGAAGAGAAAAAGAACATTTTCGAACGGATAAAAGCGCGCATCAAGAAGCGCAAAATCAAGGAAAAATCTTCGATGGCGCTCTCCACGGCAATAAGTCTTTCCTGGACCAACCTTCTCAGCAAGAAGGGCAGGACGGCGCTCACCGCATTCGCCGGCAGTATCGGCATAATAGGCATTCTGCTCGTGCTCACTCTGTCCAACGGCGTCAACGCATATATCCGCACTCTCGAGGAAAACGCCCTTTCCCAGTATCCCGTCACAATCAACGAGAACGGGTTCGATATATCCTCGATAATGCAGACTCTGACCAATATGAACGTCGAATCGGAGGAATATCCCGACGGCGGCGTCATAACTCCGTCCAAGGTGCTCGGGAACCTGCTCGACAGCATAGGCAGTTTTTCCAAGAACGACCTTACCGCGCTCAAAGCCTGGCTGGACGATAACTTCGACTCCGAACTCGGCACGGTTAAATACGACTATGCGACCACGCTCAACGTGTATGCCACCGACCCCGACAAGTCGAGCACGGATTATATGAAAGTCAATCCCTTTATGGACGCCTTTGCGGACATAGGTTCGGATTTCTCGGGTATGCTCGAAAAGTACGGCAGTGCCATCGGCAGCGGCTGGGACGAGATAAGCGACGACAAAGCGCTCCTCGAACAGCAGTATGAACTGGTCGGTAACGGTAGCAGATGGCCCGAAAACGCCAACGAAGTCGTAATTGTGGTGGACAAATACAATCAGGTTCCGGATTTTGCGCTCCTGATGCTTGGACTCAAGTCCACATCAGATATAGGCAGTCTGATTTCGGGTTCCGACAGTTTCTATACCAGTTATACGGTCGATGACCTGCTCGGGCTCGAATACAAACTGCTCGCGGACAGCGATTACTATTATTACGACTCCGAGAAGGGCGGCTACGTTTCCTACGGGCGCGCCTTGCTCGACAAAGCGACAATCGACAGTCTCAACCCCATCAGTATAAAAGTTGTCGGCGTCATACGTCCCGAACAGGGCGTCAACGTTACTTCCATCAACGGTTACGTGGGTTACACACACGCCCTCACTCTCGAATTGCTCGACAGGGTCAACACCTCGCCCGTGGTTCAGGCACAGTACAAGGCCGCTTTCACCGCGCAGGGAATAGAATTCGACCCCAACGGAGTGGTCGACCCCGAAGTCATCAATTCCATAGTCAACGATTCCCTCGCGTTGTTGAGGCAGTATCATTCGCAGATTGAATTCGATTACATCTACAAAGAGGGCAACGAAACCAAGACCAAGTCCGTCAAAATAGGTGACCTCATCGGCAAAGAGGAACACTCCTACATTTCGTCCAAGGGATTGCTGGGCGTCGCAGACGAGGCAAATCCGTCGGGAATCAGGATATTCTGCCGCTCGTTCGAAGCCAAAGAAGGCGTCGAGGCGTTGCTTGCACGTTATACACAGGAAACCGGCAACAACATACAGTATTCCGACACCCTCGGTATGATAATGACTTTCGTCGAGGAAATGGCGAACACCATGGCAAACGTGCTCGTCGGGTTCGCTGCCATATCGCTCATAGTTTCCACCATAATGATTGCAATCATAATTTACACGTCGGTGCTTGAGCGCCGCAAAGAAATAGGCGTGTTGCGCAGTCTCGGCGCGCGCAAGAAAGACATTTCGCGCGTGTTCACGG
>USGA01000167.1 GCA_900554085.1 uncultured Clostridia bacterium
AATTGACTTTTTTGCCGAAAAACGGAGTGGTGAAATAGGCGAAATCTATTGCGGACAGATGGTTGGAAAGGAGCAACATTGCGCCTTTCTTTTTCTGCTCCCTGAAAGCCGCGGACATTCTGGTCTTTGCGCGCACATAAAGCCGAATCATACAGCACGCCCACATAAGCACCAGATAGTGCCTGAGTGAAAACATACTTTTCATCTCTTTGCGGCGTGCTTTGCGCGCCGCACGCTCTTCCTCTTTTGCGGTCGAATGCACAATATCTTTACCCATACGGGCATTGTAGCACACCGGGCGCGCAAAGTCACCCCAATATTTCAGCGGTTCTGCGGATTTCGCCGACGACGTCCTCTTCAGCCGAAAATTTCCGCGACCAGAGATTCCGCGGTACGCTCCGTCACCGAGAAATCCATTGCGGCAATAAAGAACTCCTCCACGGCGAGGTGCGCCTCCCTTGCGGAAGAGAGCGCGCTCACCGCGAGCCGCACTTCCTCACGTTCGCGGGCGGAATAGAACTCCGTTACCCCCGCCGCACTTCTCTCGAGAGAAGAAATATCGGTTATGAGAGCCGACGAAACGAAGGGACCTACCCCGGCAACAAAAGCGTCGTCGCCGACAACGAATCCCGTCAGCCCTCCGCCCGTAAGCGGATTGCGGAGAACGACGTCCGCACCCGACAGCCCTGCAAACTCTTCGAGATAAATCTCCGCTCCCGTCCCGCTTCCCTTGACGAGATGCACTCTTTTGGCAATCAGATGCTCGAAAAATTCCGCCTCTCCGTCGGGCGTGATTGCGCAGGCAAAACGCTCCCGCGGCGACACCGTGCCGTCTCTTTTTTCACCCGCGAAACGCAGTGCGTCCGCAGCGGCAAGTCGCCTTATCGCAGAGGTGTCCGCATTGCGTCGATAGACTTCCCTTTTCTTTTCAAAATAACCGTATGCGGACTTTAAGTGTTTATATGCGCTTTCATAACAGCCTTTTTTGACAGAAAGCAGGTCCGCGATTTCTCTTTTGTCGGGCAAAAGTTTTTCGCGCGAAAGGGCCTTTGCCATATCCACTATCCTGTCGCGCAACACCGGTAAAGACGCCTCCACGGCGTGCGGTGCGGTGGCGTCCGCAACGACTGTATCCAACTCTTTGACATATACGCCGTCAAGACTCGTCGGGTCCCCCGAACACAACCACGTTTCGGTGTCGTATCCTCTCTCCGCGGCCTCCCGCGCAATGCGTTTCATAAGCGAACTCTTCCCCGTTCCGGGACCGCCTTTGAGCAGAATGACGTTGCCTATTCTCCCGATTTCCTTGTCGTGAAATCCTTTGAAACCGAAAGCCGTGTTGCCGCCGAGAAAATACTTTTCCATTTTGTCCTCCGCATTATCCTATGTATTGCGGACGGCTGCGCGACACTTCGCAAACGCTGCATTTCGCCGCACGCCACGCCTGAGTCCGTCGTTTCCTTTTCCGACGGAAGATTATGACGCCCGATATACTCGTTGCCCGACATTGCACGACCTGATTGCGACCCGTTCCGACATAAGCCGAAAACGTCGCCACCCCGACACCTGTTGCGACTTGCGGCGCATAGGATACCGTATGGAGGCGACTATGGCACATTACATCGTTTACGAGACAGACGAAAGAACCTATTTCCTGAAAAGAATGTTGCGCGACAAAACCCCCGTCCGCGACACACACATATTCGCGCCCAATCTCACGCTTTCGGAGGCGGAACTCACCGCCCTGCAAAGCGGCGACGAACTGGTGTGCGGCAAACTCGACGACAGCGCAAAAGCGCTTTGCGCGGCAAAAGGAATAACCGTAAGATATTTGTCGAAGGACGAGACTTTTATGGCGGAAAACGCCCGCCTGACCGCCGAGGGCGCGCTCGGAATAATTCTCGAGCACAGTATGCTGTCGCTGCGCGATATGAAAGTGCTTGTCGCGGGCTTCGGCAGGACGGGTGCGGCGGTTTGCCGCCTGCTCACCGAACTCAACGTCGACTTCGACGTAGTCCTCTCCGCGTCCCGCACGCGCTTTCGCGGCAAAAGTATTCACGCCTTCCGAAGTGGATTTCTCGCTTTACGACGTTGTAATAAACACCGCGCCCGCCGCCGTATTCACCGACGAACAGGCGCTGTCGCTTCCCGCCGAAAGTGTCTATATAGACCTCGCCTCTCGTCCCGCAGTCAATCTGGAAATGCTCTCGGGATTGGGTCTCGATGCGGGAATCTACCCCGCCTTGCCGGCAAAATGCTGCCCCAAGAGCGCGGCGCGCGCTATGATGAATTTCGTCACGGAGGGACAATTATGACAAAAATAGGACTCGCCGTCACAGGGTCGTTCTGCACTTTTCGGAATCTGCTCAAAGCCGTCGACGACCTGGTCGCGCACGACTTCGACATCACGCCCATATTCAGTTTCAATGTGTCGTCTTTCGACACACGTTTTTTCAAGGCGGAAGATTTCCGACGCGAAATCCAATCCCGCACGGGCAAAAATCCCATCACCACCATAGTGGAAGCCGAACCGATAGGCACGTCGATGGGACTGGAACTTATGCTGGTTGCCCCCTGTACGGGCAATACTCTCGCGAAAATTGCGCACGGCATAACGGACACGCCCGTAACGATGGCGGTCAAGGCTCAACTCAGGAACAACCGCCCCGTCGTACTGTCGATATCTTCCAACGACGCGCTCGGAGCGAATGCGAAAAACCTTGGAATGCTGCTGAATACACGCAACGTGTACTTTGTGCCGTTTTCGCAAGACGCTCCGGAAAGCAAGTCCAATTCGCTCATCGCGGACACCACTCTAATCG
>USGA01000168.1 GCA_900554085.1 uncultured Clostridia bacterium
GGTGGAGGGTTCGTCGATTTATCTCAAGCGCGGCGAGGTTGTGAAAGTGGGCGACCTGCTTTACGGTCTTATGCTCAGGAGCGGCAACGACGCCGCCGTCGCTCTTGCCGTGGCTACGGCGGGGACGGTGGAAAGGTTCGCCGCTATGATGAACGAAAGAGCGCGTCGCGCGGGGGCACGAAACAGTCATTTCGTAAATCCGCACGGATTGCACGACAACGACCATTACACCACGGCGCGTGACCTTGCGCTTATCACTGCCGAAGCCTATCGCAACGAGGATTTCAGACGTATCGTTTCCACCTCGTCGATTACCGTCGGCGAAGGCGAGAATACGCGCGTGCTTTACAACAAGAACAAGTTGTTGTCGCAGGTGGAGGGTGCAAACGGCGTCAAAACCGGCTACACCACCAAGAGCGGGAAATGCCTTGTGGGCGGAGCGGTCAAGGACGGTGTGCAACGGATATCCGTCGTGCTCGGCGCGACGTGCGATATGTGGCAACTTTCCAAACGTTTGCTTACCGCCTGAGGGAAAAACGAGAGCAAACGGAGAAAGCCGCGCGGACGCGGCTTTTTCTTTGCTTCGACGCGGGAACGGCAACGGAGCGCCGCGCGCAGGTGCGGTGTGCCTCCATTCGCTTGCTTAAAATGCGCGCGCGGGGTATAATGGCACAAAGCAAGTAAAATACGGAGAGAGCAATGCGTCTCAACAAGTTCATTGCCGAGTGCGGAGTGTGCTCGCGCAGAAAGGCCGACGAACTCATCGCCGCAGGCAGAGTCAGCGTCAACAAAAAGACGGTAACGGAAATGGGTTTCGACGTCGACCCCGACCGCGACGGAGTTTTCCTAGACGGCAAAAAGATTCTTCCCGTCACACATTACGAGTACGTGATGTTCAACAAGCCGAAGGGCTGTGTGACCACCGCTTCCGACGAAAAAGGTCGCAAAACCGTCTACGATTTCGTGGGTACGGACAGGCGTCTCGTTCCCGTCGGCAGGCTCGATTACGACAGCGAAGGGTTGCTTATTTTCACCGACGACGGCGAACTGGTGCATCGCCTGACGCACCCCTCGTCCGAAATTCCGAAGACCTACATAGTCAAAATCGAAGGCTCCATTTCCGAGAGCGATATGGCCATTCTGCGCAAGGGCGCGGTCGTGGACGGGGTCAAATACGGAAAGAGCAAGGTTCGTTTGCTTGGGGAAGAAGAGGGCGCAAGCCGTCTCGAAGTCATAATCACCGAGGGTAAAAACCGAGAGATACGCCGAATGTTCGCGGCGGTGGAAAAGAATGTCGTTTTCCTCAAGCGCGTGGCGATAGGCGCATTGCGTCTCGGCGGGCTTTCCCGCGGCGGAAAGAGGGAACTCAGCGACGCGGAAGTCGCCTATCTCAAGAGTCTGTGAGGATTTATGAAAATACTGCTGTCCAACGACGACGGATATTTTGCCGAAGGATTGATTAAACTCGCCAAGGCTTTGTCGCGCGAACACGATGTGTTCGTCTGCGCTCCGTCCGCCGAGCGCTCGGGAGCGGGGCACGGGCTTACTCTGGGCGGAGGTCTCAACTGGCAGGGCGAATCGGAAGTGGGGTTCATCGAGGGACACGACGGCAAAAAAATTCCTTGTCGCGCCGTCTACGGGTCTCCCGCCGACGCCGTGAAATTCGCCATACAGCACCTTTACAAAACCCGAAAATTCGACCTTGTGATGTCGGGTGTCAACAGCGTGCTGAATATAGGCACGGACATAATGTATTCGGGCACTTACGCCGCAGCGGAAGAGGGTACGATACTCGGCGTGCCTTCCATAGCGGTGTCCGCAGCCGCAAAAAAGGGCGGGTACGATACGGCGGTCGAGTTCGCCGTCCGCAATCTCGACGCGCTGATGAAGCACATTCGTCCATTCGTCACCGCCAACGTAAACGTGCCTTTCAACGACAAAGAAAAACTGCGCGGCGTGAAGGTGACCGCGGTCGGGGTGCGTCATTACGACGACTGGTACGAAGAAACCCCGGCGGGATTCCGCCTCAAGGGTTACCCCTACGACTGTTCTTCGTCAGACAAGGACGACGACTGCAGGTGGTCGGATTGCGGTTACATAACGGTGTCTCCCGTCCGCATAGTTTCCGCGGACGAGGAGTGTCTGCGCGCAATGCGCGCCGAGAGGTGGCAACTGTGAGCGTTCTGGTCATCGGCGGCGGCGCGGCGGGCTGTCTTGCCGCGGTTATGCTTGCTCGCGGCGGCGAAGCCGTGACGTTGCTCGAAAAGAACGCCAGAATAGGGCGCAAGATTTATATTACGGGAAAGGGCAGGTGCAATCTCACCGCCGATTTTCCGCCTCAGGATTTCCTTAACAAGGTGGTGCGCGGGGAGAAGTTTCTCCGTTCCGCCGTCTACGGTTTTTCCCCGGAAGATACCAAGGAATTTTTCAACGCGCTCGGAGTTGAACTCGTCACCGAGAGAGGAGGAAGGGTTTTCCCCGCTTCGCAGAAATCCACAACAATTATCGACGCTCTTTCACGCGCGTTGGACATAGCGGGAGTGCGGTTGGAAACGGGGGCGGAAGTGGTGTCCGTAGGCGGTGAAAAAGGCGCGTTCACGGCAAGAACAGCGGACGGGAAAGATTACCGAGCGGACTATCTTGTGGTTGCCACGGGAGGAATGAGTTATCCCTCCACGGGCTCGACGGGCGACGGTTATGCGTTCGCGAAAGAGTTCGGACATTCCGTCGTCAAACCCGTGCCGTCGCTGGCGCAA
>USGA01000169.1 GCA_900554085.1 uncultured Clostridia bacterium
GCTTTGCGAGTCTTCGCTCGCAAGGGTCTCCCGCGCCGTTTTTTCTCTCTGCAACAGTGCGGAAAAGCGGGGATACATCTCCCGCCTACTCCACTTCCACGCCTTTGACACGTCCCGTGACATAAGCGTCTCCCCCTCCTATCTCCGACAGCGAAAGTTCATCGCCCGTGACTCTCACTACGCCGCGGGGCACGCTGATTCTGATTTCGGTATCCGACACCGCAAGCACGCGCTTAACGCCGCTCAGCGCCGCTCCTCTGCCGCCGACAAGCGTTACGACGTACGGCGAAAACGCCTCGCCCGCGTCAAGTTTGCTCAGTATTTCTTCCACAAACATACTTCACACTATGCGCGGACGCGCCGCGCTATACCGAAACCCACACGCGGTATGCAATCCCCGACGAAACGTCCGCCCGCTCGCAGTCCGAGCCCGAAGGGTAAAAGAAAGCCCGCGGAATTCCGCGGGCGTTGAATTCTTCTTCCTAATCTCAGTCGAAGAGCACGTCGCCCTCCGAGCCGTCCGAATCGTCGTCGTAAGGGTCGGTGTATTCGTCGTCTTCCTCAGGGGGAACGTCACCGTCGTCGGGAGGCGGCACATCGCCATCGCCGTCGAAGCCGCAGTCTTCCTCGTGGGAATCGGCGGGCTCTTCCGCTCCCTTAATCTCTAAAACGTCGCCCGTATCGAAAGGCAGTTCGTCGTCGCTTCCGCCCTCCTCGAAGGGACTTTCTTCGGTCTTGATTTCGGACGCGTCTTCCTCGAAAACCGATTCTTCCGCCGAAGAGACGGGCGGCACGGCTGCTTCACCGAACGCACGGAGTTTGTCCTCTCCCTCGCTCGCGCTCTCCGATAAAGCGTCCTTGTATTCTCCGTCGGGACGAGCGGAGACAGGCTCCTCTTCCGAGGATTCGCGGACGTTCTCTTCCGCGCCGCGCGACTCTTTCTCCTCTGCGGCGCGTTTCGCCTCCTCCTTCGCTTCCTCGAGTTCCTCCTTGGCGTATTCGCGGAAAGAGGTGACGTCGCCTTCCCATTTGAGGTCTATCTCGCCGACGGGACCGTTTCTGTTCTTGCGGACAATGAGTTGCACGACGTCTTCGGGCATAGCGGGATTGAACTGCGCGGGTTTGTGCAGGAACATAACAACGTCGGCGTCCTGTTCGATAGCACCCGATTCCCTGAGGTCGCTGAGTTTTGGCGAATGGTCGTCGCGTTTTTCGACGTCACGGGACATCTGCGACAACACTATAATCGGCACACCCAGTTCGCCTGCGTACAGTTTCATATTGCGCGACATATCGCTGACCGCCTGCTGACGGTTGCTGTCGTAATCCCTGCCCGTCGTCATCAGTTGCAAATAGTCGATGATAACGAGGTCGAGGCCGCGCTCGCGCTTCAGCCTGCGACACTTCGAAAGCACGTCGCCCGGCGTGTTGAGTTTGTAGTCGTCGATATACAGCCCCGAATCGTAGAGACTGTGAAAAGCGCGCATAAGTTTGCCGTCGTCCGCGGTGGTCATCGCACCGTAGGTATCCATACGCGAGAGGGGGACGCCCGACACGTAGGACAACATTCTCTTTGCAAGCAGAGGCGCTTCCATTTCGAGCGAGAAAATAGCGACGATTTTCTTGCTCTTGTGCTCCTTGTTCTTGTGTTCTCGCACGACGTTTGCCGCTATATTGAGTGCAAACGCCGTCTTGCCGACGGAAGGACGGGCGGCAAGCAGAATGAGTTCGCCGGGCTTGAAGCCTTTAGTCATTCTGTCGAGCGACTTGAATTCGCTGCGCACGATATTCTGAGGCACGTTACCGTTCTGTATGTCGGTTATGCTGTTCAGCGCGTCCTTCATAGCCTTTGCAGCCTGCACGAGGGAACGCTCGCTGGTCTCTTCTGCGACGGAGAAAATCTCGCGTTCGGCAAATTCCAGCGCACCGGTGCCCGTCTCGCTCTTGTAGGCGTTTTCGACTATGTTGTTGGCGGCAAAAATGACCCTGCGCGTGAGGGCGTCGCGCTTGACTATTTCGGCATAGTGTTCCGCACCCGCAGAGGAGGGAACGCTGTCCGCAAGCGACGCCAGATATTCCACGCTGCCCGCCTCGTCCAGTTTGCCGAGTTGATTGAGTCTGTCGGCAACGGACACGGTGTCGATGGGCATAAGTCTTTCCTGCAACTCTTTCATCACGGCGAAAACGATTCTGTTCTGCTTGACGAAAAAGTCGCCCTCGCTCATAGTCGGCACTATGTCGTCCGCCATTCGGGAGTCGATTAGAATACTGCCGAGCACCGCCGATTCCGCGTCGGCGTTGTAAGGCATAGCGCGTGCTATTCTTTTGGTGCTGTCCGTCGTCCTTTCTTCAGCCATAATTTACCTTTTTGCCCTCAGCGCCTTGGCGCACACCACAGCCACCGCCGCTATCACCAATGCGGACAGGGCGACCCCCGCCGCAACGGCGTACCACGCGATGTAATACGCGGAGCGGACAGCCAGATTGAGAGTCAATGCGCCGTCGGCGTTTTCCTCCGCGGTGTGGATATATACACCGTCCTGCACGGCAACTTCCCCGTCGGAGGTAATGCGTCCGTTCATTGTAGCATAATCGAAAAATATTTTCAACCCACCCGCGGGCGCGGAAACTCCGTTGTCTTCGAAATAACGTTCCGCCACGGCTCGCACGTCTTCCGCAAGCACGGTCAAAGCGACTTCGTCGACCTGGTAAAACGCGCCGTCGGGATAATAATGTTCGCGGATTACGC
>USGA01000170.1 GCA_900554085.1 uncultured Clostridia bacterium
TCTGAGCATTGCGGTTGCGGCGGGACTGAGTTTTTTCATAAGAACATATCCACGGCGGTCCAGTCAATCGCCGCGCCGCCCGAATCCTTGGGCATAACGGCGGAAAGGAATTCCAGCACACGGGCTTTCTTGGCTTCGTCGAGTGCCGTGGCGTCCAGGGCGCAACGCGCAATACTCGGCGCGGGGAAGGTCGCGCTCGCGTACAGGTTTTCCTGAGCAAACGCCGTGACTTCGGCGGGATTCTCGTTCACCCACTTTTTGCTTGCGGCAAGCGCGGCAAACAGTTGATCCATAAACTCCCCGTCCGCGGCAAGCGTATTCTTTACGAACAGCCCCGCCTGAGGATAGGTTTCCTTGCCCGTCGCACTCTGCCACATCGCCTGCATATCCATTTCGGCATTGAGCGAAAGCGCGGTTTTGAACGCCGTTGCGGCAGGTTCGCCCACGACGGCGAAATCGACTGCCTTCGAAGCGAGCAAAGGTCTTGCCGCCGCGCCGTCCGCGACATACTGCACGGAAACTTCGTTTTTAGAAGCGTCGGGTTCGGTGTTTTCGTCAACGAGAGTTATTCCGCTGTTGGTCATAACGTAACGGAACACCAGCCCCGGAACACCCGTTTGACCTATGCAGGCTACCTTCTTGCCCACGATGTCGTCAAGGTCTATCGCGCCGCCGCCTTCGACGTTGCCCACCATAAACAGGCTGCCGTCCACCGCAACGCAGGCGAGTTTGTACTTCGCGCCCTGTCTTATTAGATTCGCACCCGCGTTGACGGGCATTATGACGACGTCGGCTTTTTCCGCGCTCATTTCGACCGCTATGTTGCTTGCGGCAACCACCTCGTAAGTCATAGAGTAATCCGCTATGGTCTTGTTGTCCGTGACGAGACGGGCAATTGCGAGGGCGGGCGTCCCTTCCGGCGCGGCAACGCGCAACGCGCCGCCTTTTGTGGTTTCGTCGGGCTCACACGCCGCAAGCCCCACGGCAAGCGCGGCTATCATAGCCGCCACGACGGCGAACACAAACACCTTTTTCATTATTCCGTTCATAAAACCTCCGCGCCTTTAAGGCGCAATTTTGATTCGGGCACAAAACCGACGACGCGCGAAGCAAAAAGATTTCCCGCAATCTAAACGGGCATTTTCACTCCACTTCGAAAGAGGTCATAGCGGATTTCACGGTGAGGGAGGGAAATTTCCCCAGCCTCCCGGTGAGTGCGGATACTCTTTCCGTGGCGCCTTCGACTATGAGAGCGATTGCATTGCCCTCGCTTCTCGGCACTCCCATACGCCCGATTATGATATCGGAAAAGTCGCTGAGCACGCTTTGCATTTCAAGCACAACGTCCTTGCCGCCGGTGACGACGATTCCCACAACGCCTATTCTTTTCATATTTCCTCCAAAAAAAACGCCACTCCCTTACGGAATGGCGGTGATTGCTTTAAGGCGATAATCGTCTTGCACTCCGACCTTCGGTCATCGTATGGGAACGACTTGATTATATCACGCCTCGGACATCAGTCAAGCATTTTGCGTGCCGTAATTCCACGACGGCATAAACGCCTTAACCAGCGATTCGATATCCCTTTTCCACTGCTCGGTTGCCTGCGACGACATATCTGCAGTGGCAAATTCCGCCGAAGCCAGGCTTTCGAGCGCGGAACGTACCGAAGACCTCGAGAGGAATTTTTCCATTGCCGCTTTGATGTGTTCCGTCGCAATCTCCCTGTAATCGGCGGTTTCGTCCGAAGTGATTTTGTCGGCGGCTGCATTTACGACGCTCTCTGCGCCCGACACGACCGTGCTGTACCAGTCCGCCGTTATGGTGCCCGGCGCCGAAGAATTCACCCACGACGGGGCCGACACTCCGAACTCCTCGCACAGAGATTTCACCCGCGCGACAAGTTGTTCGTAGCGCGTCCTGAGTTTCGCATAGTCGCCGCTCTCCAGCCCCTGTGCGTAGGCGTCCTTGAAACTGTTGACGTATATACCCGTCACCACTATGGATATGGAACGGTATTGTTCGGGTTCTATCATATCTTCTATGTTTTCGGACTGCCCGTCGTAAACCCAGATGTCGAAAAGCGCGGAACAGGCAAACAGATTGATGAGATTGTCCATATCCGTTTCGGAAGCGTACTGCGCGAGTTGGGCGGCGAGTTTGTCGCCGAAAGCCCCTTCCTTTTCCGCCGCCAAGAGGAGTTCCGCGTAGAGAATGTAGGAGTTGTATTCTTTCGCCGTTTCGTCCTTGAGCCCGTCCGCAGCCTCGGCATACACGAACAGTCTGTCTATGAAGCGGTACGTGAGGGCCCCCTGCCCGTCCTTTTCGTTGAGCAGCGCGCTGCCCGCGTTATAAACGGTATCGAGGGCGTAATACATCCAGTCGGCGGCGAATTTCATTTCCCCGAAATAACCGAGCATTCCGCCTATCCTGAGCGACGACGGCAAAGTCAGACCGCCGAAAGCGTCGTCGAGTTTGCCGAGAGTGTCGGACAGAAGCGACACCTCCTCGGCGGTGAACTTATCGCGCATTGCCGCAGCCTGCGAAAGGAACGAAGTGAGATAAGTGTAGGCGTCCGCTTTGCTGATATCCGAGAGTGCGCCCGCGTTCATCGCCTCGATAATGGCGTACAAACCGTCGCCCGTCTCGCCGCTGCCGAACATATACATTCCCTGGTAAGCCATATCGACGATAGAACAGATACCGTTCTCGGCGGCTTCTA
>USGA01000171.1 GCA_900554085.1 uncultured Clostridia bacterium
TTCCCTCAAGATGTCTGAAAACAACCACAGGCCCTGCTTTCACAGGGAGGACGGCGTCCTCTTCTGCGAAGGCGTCTCCCTGCTCGAACTCTCCCGCCGACTCGAGCAGACCACCTACGTCTATTCCCGCGCTCGCATCGAGCGCAACTACCTCGCCTACGAAGAGGCGCTCGCCGACGTCCCGCATGCCATCTGCTATGCCATGAAGGCCAACTCGACGGCCGGCGTTCTTCAGGTGCTCGCGCGCCTCGGCGCCGATGTCGAATACGAGCGCAACGAAACGCTTTCCGCCGCACCGCAAACTGCGGTTCTCGGGGAAGTTCCGGACGAGACCGTCACAGAACCGACGAACGCCGCACAAGCCGTTTTGCCTGAAGCGACGGCCCCCGCCGAAAACGGCGAATGGTCTCGATAATCGCAAAACCATATCATTACAACGAAAAAACGGCGCATAAACGCCGTTTTTTGATATTATATCACACGTATCAGCCCGAGAAAAGGTTTACGCCACGGTCAATGTTCTCACGTATTCAGGCACGTTCCGAGGCGCGAACGTCAATCACTCGCCAATGATTTTGACCAGCACCCTTTTTGTCCGTTTGCCGTCGAACTCGCCGTAAAAAATCTGTTCCCAGGTGCCGAAATCAAGCCTGCCGTCGGTAATCGCCACCACAACTTCGCGCCCCATTACCGTGCGCTTCAGATGAGCGTCCGCGTTGTCCTCGTAACCGTTGTGGGCATATTGAGAATAAGGCTTTTCGGGGGCGAGTCTTTCAAGCCATTTCTCGAAGTCGGAGTGCAATCCGCTCTCGTCGTCGTTTATGAAAACGCTGGCGGTTATGTTCATCGCATTCACAAGGACCAACCCTTCGCGCACGCCCGATTCCGCCAATGCCTGTTCCACCTGCGGAGTGATGTTCACGAACCCGCGGCGGGTGGGGAGATTGAAATAAAGTTCCTTTCTGTAACTCTTCATTGTAGCCTCCGTTGTTTTCCTCAATATACCAAAGACGTACCGTCCTTGTCAATGCGCCGCCCTTCCGTTCCCGCCGTGTATCACGGCCTCGCGACTTGCTGCGGCGTTCCGAGGGTGCATTTTCGACAGCGAGTTGAGATTTCGCAGGTTTTATTGTATAATTCCCGCAGGTACGCCGCAATCGGTGCGGCACCGTCTTAAGCCGAACACTACGACACGGGTTGATATGACACACGACAATTCGCTTTTCCGAAAACTGAAGGCTCTTTCCCGCAGGGAAAACGTTCCTATGCATATGCCCGGGCACAAACGCAATCTGGACGCTTTCCCGCGCCTCGGGGAACTCGGAGCGGAGTTTGACATAACCGAAATCGACGGCTTCGACAATCTGCACTCCCCGCAAGGGGCGATAGCCGATATATGTGACCGCGCCGCAGAATTCTTCGGGGCAAAGCGCTCGTTCCTCTCCGTAAACGGCAGCACAGGCGCAATACTTGCCGCCATATACGCGACAACGCAACGTGGCGACAAAGTACTTGTTGCACGGAATTGTCACCGCTCGGTGTACAACGCAATCGCGGCTTTCGGTTTGCAAGCCGATTTCTTAATGCCCGCCGTGGATTGCGAAACGGGATTGTGCGGAGGAATACGCCCCGAAGACGTAGCGAAAAAATGCGCGTCAAACAAATACGCCGCTGTGATTGTCACTTCCCCCACCTACGAAGGGGTCACAAGCGATATACGCTCTATATCTCGCATCGTGCGCGATTGCGGCTCCGTCCTCATCGCGGACGAGGCTCACGGGGCGCACTTCGCCACTTCGCCCGCTTTTCCCGAAAGCGCAGCGGCTCAGGGAGCGGACATTGTTGTGTCGGGAATACACAAAACCATGCCCGCTCTCACGCAAACGTCCTTTCTCCACCTCTGTTCGGACAGAGTACCCGAAAAAAATCTCAGGCGCGCGATGTCGTTGTTCGTCACCAGCAGCCCGTCTTACATTCTAATGTCGTCCGTCGACGTTATGCTGGACGTATTGGCAAAAGACGGAGATAAACTCGCGGAAAATCTTGTCGCCTCACTTGAAAATTTCTACGAAAAAACACGCGGCCTGCGCCACCTTAGCGTGCTGCGCGACCAACTGTCCGCCGAGGGAGTTATATACCGAAAAGACATTTCAAAGATATATATAGACTGCACAAAGTCTTCATTGCGCGGTTTCGACCTGAAAAACCGTCTGCGCGAAAAACACGGAATCGTTGTTGAATACGCCTCGCGCGACGGCGTGCTGCTCATTGCCTCCCTCGGCGATTCCCGAGGCGTTTTCGACCTGCTCGCCGAGGCGCTCGCGGAAGCGGATAAAGCCGCCCTTTCCTCGTCACGTCCCCCGCTCGTGTTGCCGCCTGCAGGCGAAAGAAACGTTTTGCCGCAGAATACCGAAGAGGAAGTCGTGCCCTACGCGCTCGCAGAGGGAAGAATCGCCGCGGAAAACGTCTGCGTTTATCCCCCCGGCATACCCGTAGCGGTGCGCGGAGAGACGGTCAATGCCGCCACCGCCGAATATCTTGCACAAGCCGCAAAAAGCGGGGCCGACGTGTTGACGGAATACGGCACCCCGACGGGATACGTTTCGGTGCTGAAAATGCCTGTTTCCGTCAATCCGTAACGTCGTCATTGCTCGTCGCCGTTGACAAAACGGTAAGTAAAATATATAATAATTAAAAAGGAGGAAAACAT
>USGA01000172.1 GCA_900554085.1 uncultured Clostridia bacterium
TACGGCTATCACAACGGGGGCCTCGGCAAGGGAGGAAAAATCGTATTTGTCGGACGACTTCCACCAATCAATCACCGACTTCAATCCGTCGACGTCGAGGTTGTCGCCGTCAAGATACCAGTCCCCCGCGCTGTTGTCGGCGGCGGTGTTCCAACTGTCGGGCAAAAGGGCTTCGGCGACCTGCGCCGAAGAAAACAAAAAGCCGCACGCAAGAACGAGCGCGAGCAACGCGGTCGCGAGACATATCAGCGTTCTTTTGTGTGCGGCAGTCATAACGTCGCCTTAAATCCACTTGACGGAACCGTCGGGAAGAATGGTGCCCCAACGTCCGTCCTTCTTGACCTTTGCCTCTCCCTCCTCAAAGGGAGTTGCCGCGTCGTAAACGAACGGTATAATCACCTCGTTTTCCTTGTTGATGTAACCGCACTTGCCGCCTTTGACGACGGAAGCGAAGCCCTCGGAAAAACTCATTGCGGTCTCGTATTCGAGCGGTATGACGACCTCGCCCGCGGGGTTGATATATCCGCATTTCTCGTCCTGCTCGACGGAAGCGAGCCCGTCTTTGAAACAGAACACTTCATCGTAAATTGCGGGGATTACGGTGTTAAATCCGTCGAAGAAACCCCATTTTCCGCTTTTCTGCACCTTTTTCCACTCTTCGACGGGCAGAGGCTCGGTGAGTTTTTTACGCTCTTCTCTTTTCTGTTCGCGCTGCGTCACGGGCTTCTCGCCCCGACGGGGAACGCTCCCCGAAACGGCGCCCTGACGTCCCTCCGCAGGACGTTCTCCGCGAACGGCGCTTCGCCTGTCCGAAGAGTTCTCCGCGCGCGACTCCGAAGACGGTTGAGCCTGAGGCTTGTCCGACTTCTCGGGCAGAAAATCCATACCTTTCGCCGCAAGACATTTCTTTAGTTCGACAAGCATTTTCTTGTTGAACCCCTGAATGCGGAACATATCTCTTTCGGTCCTGCGCACAAGGTCGCCCGCAGTGGTAACCCTGTTCTTCGTCAGCAGTTCGGCAAGACGCTCGCCCACTCCGAGGTCGGCAAGCGTAAGGGCACGCTTCTCCTCCGTATAGCGAAGCCGTGCGGGGTGCTGATTGCCTCCGCGCTTTTTGCCGCCGCCGTTGCGCCGTTGTTGTTCGTCGCCGCGACGCGCCGCGTTCTCCGTCCCCTTTTCCGCCGCTTCCTTTTCACCGTCGCGGGCAGGACGTTGATTGCCGTAGAAAAATCTCTTTTTTCCCATAATTACAGCAGATATTCTATCACACTCCCGCCTCTTTATCAACAAGAATGATATCTGTTGACGGAGTTAAACCAATTATATATAATTGGGGTATGAGAAAAATGTCGGTTTTTGTCGCCTTGCCACTCGCCGTTGCCGTGCTTGTCGCGGCGGCTTTTTGCGTTGCGACTACAGCGACTGCGGACGCCGTTTTTGCCGCGCCCGCTTCCGACGAGCCTCTCGACTACTCTCTCGTCGCGCCTTCCTCCGCCGACTTTTTCCCCATCGAAAACGCCAAGTACGTGGCGGCAAGTTCGGGATACATTGCAATATTCCACGAAGGTACGACCTCCGCGGAAAACGCGGTTACGGTTTTCGACCGCGAGGACAACTCTTTCCTTACCGTCGGCGCACCGTACGACAACGTAGCGGGAATATGGCTGTCCGCCGACACCGCACTGGTGGCCTGCTCCTCCGGCGGCTCGACCTACGACGCATTCTACTCCGCCGACCTGTCGGTCGCGGCGCCCTCATTCGCCCCCGAGGATTTCACGGTAACGGGCGTGGCTTATATAGCCTCCGACGACAACTACTTCTATCTCAAATCCCTGACGGAACTTTCCGTTTACAACAGCGACCTCTCGGTCTACCGCGAAAAAATCACCCACCAGAACGCTATTTCCGGCAAAAGCGTTTTCGCGGCGGAAAACCTTTCGATATTCGTTTTCGCCGTCGAATTCGGCGCGCGCAACTACTATGTATATAACGTCGAAGGCAATGAGGCGACGGCTTACCCCAACGACCTTATTCCGTACCGCGCGGCAAACGCGGGCGCAGGCATTTTCGTGTCGTACGACGACAGCGAAGGCGGCGTTACTCTCGGCGTGGTGAGCAAAACCGACGGCTCCAAACTGTTCGACACGGATATACCCTGCACGAAAGACACCGTTTTCACGGCGTGCGGCGACGCTCTCTATGTCGTGGACGGCGGCGGAGTCAAGGTCTACACCGTCGACTGGGCGGCAAAGACCGTCACCCTCTCCGCCGAACTTTCTATGCGCGGCAGCAGTCAGGGCAAATTCGATTCCCCTGCCGGAATACTTGTGTCGGACGGCTCTATACTGGTTGCGGACAGCGGCAACAACCGTGTTGCGGTGTACAACGGCACGTCCGCAGTCGAATACGTCACGGGCGCGTCCGTCTCGCGCATTGCCTATTACGGCGGGCGCTACGTCGCAGTCGGCGAAAGCGGCGTTTATCACCTTGACGGCGGCGTGCTCTCCCCGTTTGCGGCTGCCGCCAACATAGTTGCTGCGGGAGAAAAACCCGTGGACGTCATAACCTCTGGCGGCAACCTTTACGTGCTTACCGAAAATTCCCTTTACCGCCTGAACGCGCTCAGTTTCACCAGAATTAAAAGCGGATTTTCGGACGCCCTGGCAATAGAGGCTTCCCCGC
>USGA01000173.1 GCA_900554085.1 uncultured Clostridia bacterium
CCCGCATTCAGAAGACCAGCGGCAATTCTTTGGATGCGTATGTGGCAACGGTGTCTTTCGATTCCAAGCTGCTTTCGCCGGGGCAGACCACCATCATTCTCATTGACAAGGACAACGACAGGGCAATCACCCTCGATGTCACCGTCGTGGCGAGGGATTACTGAGCGCGGGCGAGAACGGCGTCTCGAAAAGGAATGGGGACGGGGAGCGGAGTGCTCTCCGTCTTTTATTTTCGGTCTTGTGCGCGGGCGTGCGGCGGGGTAGAATAAAAAGACGGGGAGTGACCCGCGGAGGAGATATGGAATACGCAAAGGCAGGCGGCGTGATTGTCGCAAGGTTGGAAGTCGGCGAGGAAATCGTGGACAGCGTGCGTGCGATTGCCCGACGCGAAAACGTAATCTTTGCCGAGGTAAGCGGAATAGGCGCGGTGAAAGAGTTCGACGTGAGCGTGTACGATGTCGCCGCAAAAAGATATTACGACAATTCGTACGCAGAGCCAATGGAACTCACGTCTCTGCTGGGCACGATTACGCGCAAGGACGGCGAACCGTACGTGCACCTTCACGCGACGGCGGGCGGCGGCGACGGCAGGGCGTACGGCGGACATCTCAAACGCGCCGTCATAGGAGCCACTTGCGAACTGGTGTTGCGCACCGCGGATATTGCGGTGGGCAGAAAAACCGACGAAGTCACGGGTCTCAACGTGTTTGATTTTACGGAGGTATTATGAGCAGCGTGAAGACGATTGCGCTAATTGCGCACGACCACAAAAAGGACGAAATGCTCGCCTGGGCGGCGGGGCACGCCGAAATTCTCAAAAATTACAGCCTTTGCGGGACGGGCACCACTGCAAGACTCGTCTCGGAAGCAACGGGGCTTAACGTCAAGCGGTATCTTTCGGGCCCTCTAGGCGGCGACCAGCAGATAGGAGCCAAGATAGCCGAAGGCGAAATAGATATGGTGGTGTTTTTCTGGGACCCGCTGGAAGCGCAGCCCCACGACCCCGACGTCAAAGCGCTTTTGCGAATAGCCGTGGTGTACGACATTCCCATTGCCACCAACAAAGCCACCGCGGATTTCGTGATACATTCCGCCCTTATGTGAACGGAGCGGGGAACCGACTTTTCGGAGGATAACGTGACGGATAAAGAGAGATTGGAGCGGTACACTTCCGTTGTGCCTTCCGCGAGGCAGAAAGCCGTGCAGGAGGACTCTTTCAACGTATTTATCCATTACGGTATAAACACGTTCACGGGCAAGGAATGGGGCGACGGGACGGCGCCCGCGTCGTGGTTCAATCCCACCGCGCAAAACACCGACGACTGGGTGCGGTGCGCGAAATCGGCGGGAGCAAAGGGCGTCATTCTCACCTGCAAACATCACGACGGATTCTGTCTGTGGCAGACGGATACGACGGACTACTCGGTGCGTTCGTCGCCGTACAAGGACGGGAAAGGCGACGTCGTCGCGGAAGTCGCGGACAGTTGCCGCAGATTCGGGCTGAAGTTCGGCATTTATCTTTCCCCCTGGGACAGGAACAGCGAATTTTACGGGACGGACAAGTACAACGACTTTTACGTCCGTCAACTCACCGAATTGCTCACCCGCTACGGAGATATTTTCTGCGTGTGGCTGGACGGAGCGTGCGGCTCCTATATGGACGGAAAACCCCGTCAGAAATACGATTTCGAAAGATATTACGCCACCGTGCGCGAGTTGCAGCCCGACGCCTGCATATCCAACTGCGGTCCCGATATACGTTGGGTGGGCAACGAAGCGGGAATCGCGCGGGAGAACGAAAGAAACGTCGTGCCTGCGTTCGCCTTCGACACCCAGACCATTCAGGACAACTCCCAGCAATCCGACGGCGGGCCGATGAAAAACGTCGGCATAACCGCGGAGGACCTCGGAAGCCGTGCGGTTCTGGACGGGCACGACAAACTGATATGGTATCCCGCGGAAGCCGACGTTTCCGTGCGTCCCGGCTGGTTCTATCACGCTTCGCAGGACGGGCTCGTGCGGTCGCTCAAAAATTTGTTGAGGATATGGTACGGCACCGTGGGCGGCAACTGTCTCTTGCTGCTCAACGTTCCGCCTGACAGGAGCGGCAATATCGCCGCCGCGGACAGGAAGCGGCTCGCCGAATTGGGCGAAACGCTGAAATCGCACTTCGCGCGTCCCGTGGCCTGCACGTACGAGTGTGCGGAGGAGACCGCGCAATTTCCCGCCTCCAATCTTTCCGCCGACGACGACACATACTTCGTGCCGAGGGGCGCGACGTGCGGCGTGGTTATGAAATTCGACGGCGAAAAACGCGTCGACAAGGTACTGCTCAGGGAGAACTGCGATTTCTCGGAGCGTATAGAACGCGCGGACATTTCCGTGTTCCGCAAGGGCAAATGGAAGAAAGTCGCTTCCGTGGGATCGGTGGGATTCCGCAGGGTGGCGGTCTTCGACAGGCCGAGGAAATGCACGGCAATCCGCCTGGACGTAACGGAGAGCAGATTGCAACCGCACCTGGCCTGCGCGATTCCCTACGAATACGGCGGCAGGATTCCCAAAGCGCCGTGGTACGCCCCCCTGGTCAGGCTGGTGCATAAGTTGAATTACGCCGTTTACGTGAGCCGCGAGAACGCCGCGAGACGCAGGGCGGAGAAGCGCGCCGCGAAAG
>USGA01000174.1 GCA_900554085.1 uncultured Clostridia bacterium
TCGGGGCGGCTCTTTCGTGTTCTTCATCGTAATATCGCGGTTTTACACGTTTCTTTTCGTGGGGGAGAGGGCGCGAAATTGTTCGCTTCTGTTGCGCAAGTTTCATTGCTCGTTTCGGTATGCCCGAAAAATCGAGTTTGTTTTGTCGGGCATAAAAAACCCCCGCCCTGACGGCAGGGGTTTTTGTTTCAGTCAATTGCTCGAAGCAATCACATAATCTTGTGATACATCGCGTACATCTCGTCGTATCCCCAGATGACGGGCACGGGATAGAGAGGATTCGCTTCCGCGAGTGCGTGCTCTATCATAATCGGAACGTCCTCTTCCTTAATGGTCCATTTGCCTTCGATTTTGGTGGGGATTGCCATATATTCGTTCATCTCGCGGATTGCGGCGATGAAAGCGGTGGCTTTCTCGGAATCGGAGTTGCCCGTGATGCCGACGGCTTCGGCGAGGCGGGCGAGTTTCTTGTGCGCTTTCTCGCCGTACGCTTCGATGACGTGAGGAAGAATGACCGCGTTGGCAAGACCGTGAGGCACTCCGTAGAAGCCGCCGAGGGAGTGCGCGATTGCGTGCACGTAACCCACGTACGCGCGGGTGAACGCCATACCTGCCAGCAGGGAAGCGCGCTGCATATTGTTTCTTGCCTCGATGTCGTCGCCCTTGTCATAGGCACGCTTGAGATACTTGAATATGAGTTGAGTTGCCTCGATTGCGTACTTCTTGGTGTTGCGGGTATTCTCGCTGCCGATATACGCTTCCACCGCGTGGGTGAGGGCGTCCATACCGGTCGTGGAGGTGATGTGTTTGGGAAGTCCGACGGTGAGGGAGGGGTCCATCACGGCGTAATGCGGAATGAGCACGGGGTCGTTGATGGGATATTTTTCTTTCTTTTCGGGGTTGGAGATGACGGCGGCAAGAGTGGCCTCGCTGCCCGTGCCGGAGGTAGTGGGAATGGCTACCAGGGGAGGCAGTTTCTTCATAACCTTGAGCACGCCTTTCATCTGCGGAATGGATTTCTTGGGACGGGCGACGCGGGCGCCGATACCTTTTGCGCAGTCCATAGAGGAGCCGCCGCCGAGCGCGATTATGACGTCGCAGTCGTTATCCTTGTAGAGTTGCAGACCTTCTTCGATGTTCTGAATGGTGGGGTTGGGGACAACCTTGTCGAAAACGGTGAGTTTGAGCCCTTCCGCTTTGAATCCGTCGATGATGGGCTGAGCCATACCGAGGCCGAAAAGCACGCTGTCGGTGACGAGCAGTCCGCTCTTGAAACCCTTGCTCTTGGCAAACGCCGCGAGTTTTTTGAGGCTGCCTTCGCCGGAAATTTGCTCGGGCACGCGCCACGGCAACATAAATTCGGCGATATACATTACGCGCTGATAGCATCTGCACCAGATTCTGCGGGGCAGGGACGCCTTGTATTTCTTGATTTTTTCGAGTTTCTTGTCTTCCATACTCCCTCCGTATTCCCTTTTCGGGAACGCTGATTGAATTGTTGTTTACAATTTTATCATCTGCCGCCCGCGTTTGCAAGCGTTTGACAAAATTAACGCCCGCGCGTGCGCGAGTGCCCGCGCCCACGGCGGCGTAACAGGGGAGCGCGTGGAAATTTGTGCCCGCGAAAACCGTGCCGCGCGGTAAGTGCGAGCGAAAAAGTCGGTTCTGTGCTTCCGAAGCCGCCCGCGTTCCGTTGCGAAAAGAGCGCGGTTGTGATAAATTGATGTTATGGAAAACCGCTGCGTAAACTCCCGCCGATATCTTGCCGCGTTCGACCTCGACGGCACTCTCGCCGAACTGGGGCAACCCGTTACCCCGCACAACGTCTCCCTGCTCAAAAGGCTTTCGGACAATGCCGTAATAGCGTTGAGTTCGGGGAAGCCGACATATTATCTTTGCGGTTTTGCACGGCAACTCGGAGCGCCGGAAGCCGTTCTGATAGGGGAGAACGGTTGCGCGATGCAATTCGGTGTGGCGCTTCCGCCTGCGCAGAATATATACTTTACTTCGTCGGAAACGGCAGTTAAACAGTTGGATTTTGCAAGAAAAGCAATTCCCGCCCTTTTCCCCGAGGGAATATGGTGTCAGCCGAACGAGGTTATGTTTACGCCTTTTCCCACCACCGAAAAACAGTTTCGGGCGATACGCGCGTTCAACCGCGACAACGCTTCCGAACTCGACGCGCTCGACATTTACGAGCACTGCGATTCCTTCGATTACGTGCCGAGGGGCGTCAACAAACGTACGGCGCTCGAAAGCCTCGCCGCACGACTCGGCGTTCCGCGGGAGAGGGTGATTGCCGTCGGGGACGGAGTCAACGATTATCCTATGCTCGGCTTTGCGGGAATATCGGTAGGCATAAGGCTGGCGCACCCGGACAAGGCGGAATTCAACTTCGACAACCTCACCGACGCGCTGTCTTTTCTCATCGGGCGCACGGAAGAGTGAGTGCGTCGCGGCGTGCGGAAAACGGGTTTTCGGAATAGTTAAATTTGTGGTCCATTTCGCTTGTCATTTTTTTTGAATGTATGTAAAATAATACCCGCAAGCGGGTACGCCCGCACTTTTGTACGATAACAAACCTTTGGAGGTACCAACTATTATGGCAAAAAACGTTAGAGTTGCTATCAACGGCTTCGGCAGAATCGGTCGT
>USGA01000175.1 GCA_900554085.1 uncultured Clostridia bacterium
TCGATATGCTTGCGGATTACCGCCTGCGTGCCTCGTTCAGGAGCGTGCCCGAACTGGTGCGCACCATAATAGCCGACTTTTCTTTCGACGCATACGCCGAATCCCTGGGTGACGGACAGGGCGAGCGCGTGCGCTCTTTTGCGGGCGGAGTCGTAACAGGGGATTTTGCGTTCGGCATAGGAAGATTTCTCGAGGTGTACGAGCGCGGAGCGGGCAAGGAAAAGGACGGGACGACGGGCGGAGACAAGGTGCACGTCTCGACGTTCCACGGCTACAAAGGTCTCGAGGCGCCCGTCGTGTTCGTGGCGGGCACGCAGACCCGCCGAAACAGAAACAGCGTGAAAGGAGACGTCCTGCGCGACAGCGTGGGCGGTATAGGTCTGAAATTCTACGACATTTTGAGGCGTACTTCTCGGGCGACGCTCTCTCTGGGCGCGGTGAAGGAATTCATACAGGAGAGAGAAGCGAAAGAGGAAATGCGGCTGTTTTACGTCGCGCTGACCAGAGCCAGGAATTATCTTTACGTCACCGGCTCGCCGTCGGACGAATACATTTCCAGGTTCGGAACGGTTCCTCCTCTCGACCGTGCGGATTGTCCTCTCGACTATCTGTCGGAAGCCGTTTGCAAGGGAACTCTCTCCTTATTCGTCGCAAAGCACACCGAAGCGGGGGGCGCGGCGCTGTCGTCGGGGCGCGTTTTCCCCGTTATGCTCCCCGAAGGGAGCGACGACGACGTGCGCGCGGTGGGAGACGCCGTTGCGTACCGCTATCCGTACGAAACCGCCACGAAGACGGCGGGCAAATACAGCGTATCCGCGCTCGACGGCATCGACGACGAGACGGTCGGAGTGTTTTCCGACAAGGCGGACGAAGGCACGCTCTACCATCGCGTTATGGAGGAAATAGACTTTTCCGCCGAGGGCGTGGAGGGCGTGCTGGAAGAATTCGCCAGAATGAAAAGGGAGGGGTATTTCACGGAGGAGGAACTGGAATCCGTCGACCCCGCGGCGATAGCCCGTTGCCTCGCCACGCCCGAAATGAGAGCGGCGCGAAGCAGCGTGTGCTACCGCGAAAAGCCGTTTCTTATGACTATGACAGCACGCGACGCGGGGCAGGGAGACAGCGACGACAAGGTTGTGGTGCAGGGCGTCATTGACCTTGTGATAGACGGCGACGAGCGTATTCTGGTGGATTTCAAAAACTCCGCTTTGCGAAGCGCCGAGGCGATGGAAAAGTACAAAAAGCAACTTAAACTGTACAAAAAAGCGGTAGAAACCGCGTTACTTGCAAAAGTTGACAGAACTTTGCTGTATTCGTTCAAACTCGGCAAGTTTGTGGAAATCGTCTGATTGACAGTCGATTTTCCGCAGCGTGAGCGCAATCGCCCGAGCAGGGGGAAAGCGTGTGCGTGCGGGCGGCGAGCGGATGAGCGAGTGCTCGCACGAAGGCGACAGGCAGCGCACGCACAGCCGTGCAGGCGCATCGGAGAGCGCAACGCCCGCTTGTGCCCGTGCGACTTTTGCGCCCGCGCAGCGCCCGCTGCGCCGACCCGCGCGAGTGCTTCGCGCGGTTAGATAGATATTTCTTCGCTCAATCGGTTGATTTTTCGCGCGCGTATGATATAATAAACGCAGTAACCCGCGCAGAGCGGCAGCCTCAGGAGACGTGATGGATTTCTTCAGGACGATTTTCGATGGACTTGTCGGACTTTCCGAGAAGTTTCCTTCCGCTGAGGTTGGCGTGTTTGCGATTGCCGCTTTTGTTGCGCTTGTCCTTGCCGCGGTCGTAATCGGTCTCACTTTTCTGGGCTCGGGCGCCGCAAAGTTCAAGAGCGCTTGTCGCAGGGTGCTCGCCTATCTCGACGACGAGCAGTCCGTGGGCGATGACAACGTCGCCGATTTCACGGCGGAATGTTTCGGCGCCAAAACGCCGTCGGCGTTGCGCGAGGCGTGGGTGCAGTTCCTCGGAGTGCGCTTCGGATATCCCAGCGAGATTATCTCCGAGCAGGGCGTTTTCGAAAAGGCTGTCAAGCGCGGCGTGAGTCTGCGCGCAAACATATACATCGGTGTGGCACTGATAGTCACGGCGTTTTTCGCGTTCTGGGGACTGGGGAGCATAGGCACCGCCGGTGTGGGCGTTGTGCTGTGCTGCGGTCTGTTGCTCGCGGCGGTGGGATACATCGTACTCGTCGTGGTGGCGCGAAAACAGTACGACTCCGCACTCGAGATGTTCCGTGAAATGCAGGACGCTCTCGACGCCAAAGTGGTGTTGCAGGTGGAGCGCGATTATTCCGCCGACGCATCGCCGCTGCTCGACATAGCCTCCGTGCTCGAAGGAATAGTCTCCCGCAATACGGCAAGACCCTTGCCCGAGTTCGATTTTTCGGGCGGCGACGGGCCGAAAGACGAAGAGGGAGGCGCAAAAGAGTCCGAATCGGCAGAAGAGGTCGGTGCGCCCACCGAACCGGAATCGGAAAAGAGCGAGCCCGAAAGCAATGAGAATGAGTCGGCCTCGGCAGAAGACGCGCCAGTTGCCGAAGACCCCGCGCAGGCGTCTCGACCCGAGGCGACCGAGATAGAAAAACTCATTTCCGCCAGGGAAGCCGAGGAAGCGGCTGCCGAAGTCGCGTCGGAC
>USGA01000176.1 GCA_900554085.1 uncultured Clostridia bacterium
CCACGGCAATAGTGCAGAGTTCCTCCCTCACCACGGTTATGGTCGTCGGGCTGGTCAATGCGGGCGTTATGTCGCTGTCCTATGCCTCCACCGTAATTATGGGCGCCAACATAGGCACCACCGTGACGGGTCTGATTGCCGCACTGCAGGAATTCGACGTCGCGACTTTCGCCACCGCACTCGCCGGAATAGGAATTTTCGCCGCCATATTCGCAAAGAAAGAAAAAGCGGTCACCGTCTCGCTCTCGATAGCCGGTCTCGGTCTCGTGTTCGTGGGACTGGGAATTATGGCTGATTCGATGACCGCAGTCAGGGAAAGCGAAGCCATCACCAACGCATTTGCGAGCATTGACAATCCTTTCCTGCTGTTCTTCCTCGGTATCGCCGTGACGGCAATCGTGCAGAGTTCTTCGGCGGTCACCTCCATTCTCATTTCTATGGCGGCGGCGGGAATCACCATAGGCAGCGGCGGCAACTCCGTTATGTTCGTGGTGCTCGGCACCAACATAGGCACCTGCGTCACCGCCCTCATTTCTTCCATAGGCGCCAATATCAACGCAAAACGCGCCGCGGTCATTCACCTGCTCTTCAACGTCATCGGTTCCATCATATTCTTCATCATTCTCATATCCTGGAAAGATATGTCGGCGATGACCCTCGAAGTGTTGTTCAAGGGTTTGCCCAGTATGCAGATTGCAATGTTCCACACTTTCTTCAACGTGATATGCACTATCATATTCCTGCCTTTCTCGGAACTTTTCGTCAAAGCCGCCACCTTCCTCGTGCGCGAGCGTAAGAAAAAGGTCGCGCACGAGGGAGAAGACATATCCCCCGTTTCCAACCGCCTCGACAAACGTCTGCTTGCCACTCCTTCGATAGCGGTCGACAGCGCCGCCGCGGAAGCCGCCGAAGCGCTGAAAGAAGCGTCCGACAGCCTGTTTGCGGCAGTGGACGGTTTCCTCGCCAGGGACGGAGAAAGCATAGAAAAAGTGTCCGAAGCCAACGAGAAAATACTCGAGCACACCACCAAAATAGGCGATTATCTCACTCAGATTTCCGCCTATGACGCCACTCTCGTCACCGAGCGCAAAATAACCGCCCTGCACAGTTGCGTCGGCGACATCAACCGTGTGGCGCAACTTGCCGACAACGTGGGCAAATACACCCGCCGCGCCATTAAGGACAACCTGCACTTCTCGCCGATGGTCAAGGACGAGATAAAAGGTATGATGGACATCATATCGTCTATGTCCGAACAGTCCGCCGCCATTCTCACCGACAAGAATTCCGCGGCGCTCGCCGAAATGGAGTCTCTCGAGGAGCAGGTCGACGCCAAGCGCAAATCCCTTATGAAAGACCACATCAAGCGTCTCGGAAGCGGCGAATGTCGCCCCGAAAGCAGCGGCGTTTTCATCAACCTGGTGTGCAACCTCGAACGTGTGGGCGACCACCTGAACTACATCGCTCATTCGGCGGAGTCTTACTGAGCGGAACGACGAAAAACCCAAAACGCTTTGAAAAGGCGGCGCACCGTGATATATTCTTTGCGAGGCGACTATGGAAAAACTGGTTTATCTTCTCGAAGATGACGACGCAATCCGCGAACTTGTGAAGTGCACTCTGCAACTCAACGACATAGAGTGTCTTACTTTCGGCACCGTCGCCGAATTCGAGGCGGCGCTGAGGCACCGACTTCCCCGAATCGCCGTAATGGACATTATGCTGGGCGACGGCAACGGTCTGGACGTTATGGCGCGCCTCAAGGAACGTCACCCCGAAGTCTATTGCATTATGCTGTCCGCGCTCGGCAAAGAGACGGATAAAGTGGCGGGGCTCAATCTCGGAGCCGACGATTATATCGCCAAACCTTTCGGCATTCTCGAATTCTCCGCGAAAATCGCAGCCGTGTTCCGCAGAATGACACGCAACCACCCCGTAATCGAGGCGGGCGACGTGTATATGGACTGCGAAAAAATGCTCGTCCGTCTGCACGGAAAGGAACTCACCCTCTCGGGCAAAGAATTCAAACTTCTGCAATATTCCCTCGAAAATCCCGGCAAAGTCCTCACCCGCGACGAACTCCTCACCAACGTCTGGGGATACGAAGGCGGTGAAACGCGCACGATAGACAACTACGTCAGTCACCTTCGCAAACTGGGCTTCCACTACGAAACGGTGTTCGGCGTCGGTTACAAATTCAAGCCGTAATGAGAAAGCGTATTCTGCTGACGACCCTCATAGTCACCTTGCTCGGTATGCTCGTCTACTCCGTCGTGTCGGCGAGCATTTTTCACCGCACTCTCCTCGACGACGCAAAGGAAGACATCGTTTCGCTTGCCGAACTTTACGACAGGGAACTTTATCCCGACGCCGACGAAGAGGACGCACTCTCGTTGGCGTCTCATTTCGACGATATGCGGGTGACCTTCCTCGACGCCGACGGCGCGGTTACGGGCGACAGCGCCGGAATTGCGGCGGGCACGGACCTTTCGGCGGAAGAGGAAGTCGCCGAAGCGCTCCGGAGCGGAAGCGGCTTCGCAAGGCGTCAGGATTCCTCGCGCAAACACATACTCTGGTATTGCGT
>USGA01000177.1 GCA_900554085.1 uncultured Clostridia bacterium
GATATAGTGCAGGTGGAGACCTGTCACAACAAACTTTTCACTCAACTTTATCAGCAGATGAAGAAGGGGACTATGTACAAAAAGAAAGAGAAAGTCAAGTGGAAGTGCGGAGACTGCGGCTACGAAGCCACCGCCAAAGAGGCTTGGCAGGAGTGCCCCATCTGCAAGGCAAAGCAAGGTGCGGTAATGCTCAAAATCGAGGACGAGGGCTGACCTGCGTCGGCTCGGAATGCTCTCGGGCGAAACGTCGGAAAGGAAAACGCGGCGCGTTTGTGCGCCGCGTTTCGTTTGAGGTTCCGCGTCAATCGCGAGTTATGTCCGCATAATGAAAGCGGAGTGCGCGGGGGAGTTCTGCGGGCGACACTTCCACCTGCAAACCTATTTTGCCCGCGCTGAAATAGATTTTGTCCTTGCTTTGCGCGCTTTTGTCAATCACGGTTGCGAATTGCTTTTTCATTCCGATAGGGGAGCAACCGCCGTGCACGTATCCCGTGAGCGGCAAAAGTTTTTTCTGCGGCAACATAGCGACGGATTTTTCTCCCACCGCGGCGGCGGCTTTTTTCAGGTCGAGTTCGCTCTCCACGGGCACGACGAAAACGAAGTGCGCAAGACTTTTGCCCTCGGTGACAAGCGTCTTGAAAACCGCGCTTGCGTCCAGTCCCAGCATTGCCGCCACTTCCGTGCCGGACGGCGGGCATTCCTTGTCGGCGGCGTATTCGTGCGCAACGTAACTCACGCCGAACTTCTCGAGCGTGCGCATTGCGTTGGTTTTTTCGACAGGTTGGTTTTTCAACTGAGTTCTTCCTCTTTTTCGGTGCGGATTGACTTGTCGGCTATGCGGAAAAGTCGAAGTCGGTGGTGATGAAATCTATTCCGCCTTCGACGAGTTCCGCCGCCTGCCCCGCGGTTTTTACGTTCCACACGCTGAGCGTCACGCCCAGTCTGTGTATGCGGTCGATATACGAGGGCTTCACCTTGTCGGCGTTCAGCCCCACGGGGCAGCCTCTGCGGGCGAAAAATTCCGCGGACACCTTGTTTGTGCCGAGATACATAAATCCGATTCCGTCCGCCACTTCGGACAGATGCCCGATGTTCGTGTCGACGAAGGATATGACCATTATCCGTTCTTCGGGTAAATATTGCCTTGCGACGGCGAGAATCTCGGTCACCTGTTCGGCGGTGAAAGCGGGCTTGAATTCGATGACCGCCGTCTTGCCTCCCTCCGCGCAGATTTCGAGATAGCGTTCGTAGGAACACAGTCTTTCGTTTTCGCCCGGCATATCGTAATCGTTGCTGACGGAGAGGGGAAGCGACAGGCATTGCGCAAGCGACAATTCGTCGATGGTTTTGCTTTCGTCGGCAAACGGGTTTTCGTCGTGCGCGCAGACGTATTTGCCGTCCGCCGTACGGTATATGTCCGTCTCGATTCCGAAGAAGAAATCGCTTTTCGCCGCTGCGACGAACGCCGCTTCGGTGTTCTCGTAGTATTCCGAACTGAGTCCCCTGTGGGCGATGTATCTCACGCCGTCGCCGAAAAGGTCGGGCGCGTTGATTTTGTGCGTGGCGATATATCCGAAGTATCCCGCGAGCGCCGCTGCGACGGCAACCGCGGCGCACACCGCGACTATGATGACGATTTTGATTGCTTTGCTCATATTGCCCCTCCTGTTTTCGGGGAAATTATAACACCCTTGCGTCTGCCTTTCAATAGGCGTGGCAGGCGACTTTGCGTTCAAGCCGCACTGTTCCCGTACGGAGTTCGGGCGGCGCGGCAACGAGCGGCAGACAACAAAGAAAAAGCCTTGCGCTCGGCAAGGCTTCGTTTGTGTTGTTGCGTACGTAATCGAAACGGTCGGTGCGCGGACGGAGCGTCGTCAGTTGACGGAGAAAAGCAGGTCGTCGTAGGTCGGGAAAGGCCAGTATTTCTTGGCGGTCAGGGTTTCCATTTCGTCGGCGACTTTGCGCAGAGCGTTCATTGCGGGAACCACTTTGTCGCGGCAGGCTTTACCGTAGCGTTCGACGTTCTTTTCTTTGCGCGCTTTGCCTACGGCTTCGCGGAGCGCGGCGATATCCTCGGTGGCTTCGGCGTACAGCGCTTCGAGTTTGCGGAGCAGTTCTGCGTGAGAGGCGCTGTCCACGCCCGCGGCTGCGAGCCCGCTCACGGTTTTCGCAATCTCGTTTTCGTAGGTGGTGACTGCTGGCAGGATGTCCTTGGACGCCATATCCAGCATAGTGTCCGCCTCGATTGTGATGAGTTTGCTGTAGTTCTCCATCTGAATGTCTTTGCGTGCGCGGATTTCCTCTGCGGAATACACTCCGTGCCTCTCGAAGAGCGCGACATTCTCGGGAGAATCGAGCAGCGCGAGGCAGTCCATAGTGGTGGGCAGGTTATAAAGCCCGCGTTTTTTCGCCTCTTTGACCCATTCGTCGGAATAGTTGTTGCCGTTGAAGATTATCCTGCCGTGTGCCTTCATCACGCGCTTGATGATGTCCTGTATGCAGGCTTTCTGGTCTTCGGCTTTTTCGAGTTCGTCGGCGAAGTCGGAGAATTCGTCGGCGATGATGGTGTT
>USGA01000178.1 GCA_900554085.1 uncultured Clostridia bacterium
CCTCGGCAAGCCTCTTTTCGTTGTCGGCGCGCACCTTTTCGAGTTGCTCCCTTATCTCCGCCCCCATAAGGGAAAGTTTCTTGTCCAGTTCCTCGTTGATTTTGGAGGAATTCCTCTCGGCGGCGTCGCGCATCTCCCTGAGTTCTCTGTCCACCTTTTCGGCGAGAGCGTCGACGTTTTTCTCCACCCGCTGGAGAAAGGGGTCCAGTATGCCGACAAACCCGCGGGTTCCCTGTTGGGAGGCGTCGAGAATGGCGGTCTTGGTGTACTCTATGCGTTGCGCCAGACTGGTCTCGAGACGTCTGTTTGCCGTCTCCACGTCGGCGGGCGAAGCCGAGCCCGCGCTCTTCTTGCGGGCAAGCGACACCACCAGCGAAATTATTGCGGCAACCGCCGCCACGGCGGAAAAAATAACGGCAAGTATTGCTTCCGTGTTCATTGCTTCTCCTTCCGCGCCTTTTCCGCTCTCCTTTCGAGGAAAGCCAGCGCGTTTTCTCTTTTGCGGAGCGCGGGGTCGAGAACGGCGCACTCCCACAATTCCCTGACGGCGGTGCCGATCGCGTCCGACAAGTCCTGCCGCCTCGGCGTCCTTGCCGTCGACGGGCAGGTCGGATGTCTTCATCGGCGTGCCGTCTGACAGCATAGTGTCATAGATTTCTTCAAGCCTCACGCGCTCGACGGGGTGACCGCAGGTGGCGTAACCGTCCGCACGCTTGAGAGCGGCAAGGTCGCGCACCTTATCCGCGTGTTCCGCGACGAATCTCCTGAGTTTGTTTTCCGACATATCTCCCGCAAGGTCCACCATATGCCACCTTACGAGTTCGGTTATGCGTTTCGCACGCGCCTTGGGCATACGAAGCGCGGCAAATCTGTCCGCCAGCGCCTCCGCGCCCGTCTCCGCGTGCCTGTACATATTGCCGTCGCGCTCGAAGCAAATTCGTTTGCCGACGTCGTGGAGAAGTGCCGCCCACCTTATTTCGGGCGGGGCGACGGCGTAAGTCTCGACGGAATGGCGGTAGGCGTCGTAACGGTGATACTTCGGATTCTGTGCCAGACCTTTGAGCGCGGCGAGTTCCGGCAAAAGCAATTCGACCAGTCCGAGTTCGTCCAACAGCGCAAGCCCGCGCACGTGTCCGTCTCTGACGCCGAGTGCGGGATAAGCCGTGTCCGCGACGAAAATCTTGTCGAGTTCGGCAAGTATGCGCTCGGGCACGATATCCGCCACCTGCGACGCAAATTTCCTCGCCGCCCGCATAGTCGCCCCGTCCACGCCGAAACCCGTTTCGGCGGCAAAACGCACAAGACGCAATATGCGCAGTCCGTCCTCGGAAAAAACCCTTTCGGGATTGTCCGCCGCCCGAAGAACTTTGTCGGCTATATCCTTGATTCCGCCCTTCGGGTCGACGTACTCCCCCGTCAACGGGTCGAAATACACCGCGTTTGCGGTAAAGTCGCGACGGGCGGCGTCAAGGTTGATATCCGTGGTGAAAGTCACGTCGGCGGGGTGATGCTCCCCGCTGCCCTCGCGGTAACTGTCGGTGCGGAAACAAGTGTATTCCGCGGTGAACCCACGGCAGGAAACGCACGCGGTGCCCAGACGCGGATATTGACGATGAACCGCGAAATCGGTGTTTGAAAGCACTTTTTCAACCTCTTTAACCGTCAGTTTTGCGCAAATATCGAGGTCGCGCGGTTCCAGGCCGAGCAGTTTGTCGCGGCAGAATCCGCCCACCGCGTACAACGTGGCGTGCGGGCGGAACAGCTCCGCAAGTTTTCGGAAAGCCGCAACGTCAACCGCCATACACCTCGGGTGCCAACACGCACACGTCGGGCAGATTGCGGAATTTCTCGTTGAAATCCAGGCCGAAACCGACGACGTATTCGTTGGGAATTTCGAAGCCGACATAGTCGCCTTTGAGTTCCACTTTTCTTCTGGAGGGCTTGTCGAGCAGCGCACACAGTTTTATAGACGCGGGCTGACGTGCCTCGAGCAGTTTTTTAAGGTACACAAGCGTCGTACCCGTGTCGATTATGTCCTCGACTATAAGAAGGTGTTTGCCCGCCACGGGAGAGGAGAAGTCCTTGAGCATCTTGACTTCGCCCGAACTTGCCACTCCGCTGCCGTAACTGGACACCGCTATGAAATCGACTTCGACGTCGCCTGTCAGTTCGCGGAACAGGTCGGCGAAAAATATGGTCGCGCCACGCAGTATACACACGACCATAAGCGGCTTGCCCGCGTAATCGCGGTTGATTTCCGCGGCGAGTTCCTTGACGCGTTTCGCGATGTCTTCCTTGGATACGAGTATCTTTGCTATTTCTTTGCCGTACATTTTTGACCTCTGTCGGTTTTGTTACTTTTTCTCGGGTGTTATCCTGAGCACGGAAAGGGTGTTTCCGTCCACTTTTACCTTATCGGAAATCTCCACCCCCGCCGCAAACAGAACGTCGCTTCCCAGCGCGCACACCGTTATGTCGTCGCGTTTGCGGAGCGGCACTTTGCGGTCGGTCAGGAAATCGCCGAAATTCTTGGTGCCGCCGCCGAACTTGGTGAACACGTCG
>USGA01000179.1 GCA_900554085.1 uncultured Clostridia bacterium
CCGACCTGGCCGTGTACCCCGCCACTATGTTTTTCACCTTGGTAATAAAAGCACTGGAAGGATTGACGTGCGGACTTCTTATGTACGCCTTCCGCAAAATATCGTCGGGCAGGGGGCGTTCAGCGGTATGGGGAGCGTTGTCTATGACCGTCGGCGGAGCGCTTATGATGACGGGATATTATATTTGCAACAGTTTCTTCTACGGCACGCCCGCTTCCGCTTTGGTGGCTTTGCCCGCCGACGCGGTACAGGCGGCGGCTTCCGTCGCTCTCGCCGCGGCGGTCCTGTACGGCCTCGGGCTTATAAAATTGCGCGACAGGCTGGGATTTATAAAGCCCTCGGTGCCACCCGCGCCCGAGTACGTAAGAATGACCTCGGGCGGAAAAGACGTTGCCGACCACGGCAACAATCCCGCCGACGACTGAGCAGCACAACTTTTGGGCGGATACGGAATAGCCGCAGAGACTTGACCCCAAAAGAAAAACGCACCGCGATTGCGGTGCGTTTTGATTGTTGTTGACGGGTTATTTGGTGAGGGCTTCCTGAACTGCGACTGCGCAAGCCACGGAAGCGCCGACCATCGGGTTGTTGCCCATTCCGATAAGGCCCATCATTTCCACGTGTGCGGGGACGGAGGAAGAACCCGCGAACTGAGCGTCGGAGTGCATTCTGCCCATCGTGTCGGTCATACCGTAAGAGGCGGGACCTGCTGCCATATTGTCGGGGTGAAGCGTTCTGCCCGTGCCACCGCCGCTCGCGACGGAGAAGTATTTCTTGCCGTTCTCGATTGCCCATTTCTTGTAGGTGCCCGCGACGGGGTGCTGGAAACGGGTGGGGTTGGTGGAGTTGCCCGTGATGGACACGTCAACGCCTTCGAGACGCATAATGGCAACACCTTCGGTGACGTCGTCCGCACCGTAAACGCGGACTGCGGCGCGCTCGCCCTTGGAATAGGCGGTTTCCTTCACTACGGAAACTTCACCGGTGTAGTAATCCATCTTGGTCTGCACGTAGGTGAAACCGTTTATGCGGCTGATGATGTAAGCCGCGTCTTTGCCGAGGCCGTTGAGGATAACCTTGAGGGGCTGTTTGCGGACTTTGTTCGCAGTTTTGGCAATGCCGATTGCACCCTCTGCGGCGGCGAAGGACTCGTGACCCGCGAGGAACGCGAAGCACTTGGTTTCTTCGCGCAGAAGCATTGCGGCGAGGTTGCCGTGACCGAGACCGACCGCGCGCTGTTCGGCGACAGAACCGGGAATGCAGAAACTCTGCAGACCGATACCGATTGCGGCGGCGGCGTCAGCGGCGTTCTTGCATTCTTTCTTTATGGCGATTGCGCAACCGACGGTGTATGCCCACACGGCGTTCTCGAACGCTATGGGTTGCACGCCCTTGACGATGGCTTCCACGTCGATGCCTTTTGCGTCGCAGACGGCTTTTGCGTCTTCGAGAGAGGCGATGCCGTATTCGGCAAGAGTCTTGTTGATTTTGTCAATTCTTCTTTCGTAACCTTCGAATCTGATGCTCATACCTGCCTCCTCTTATTCCTTGCGGGGGTCGATATACGACACTGCGTCGGCGAATCTGCCGTAAGTGCCCGTGCTCTTCTTGAGGGCTTCGGCGGGGTCGGTGCCTTTCTTGATGAGGTCCATCATAACGCCCAGACGTACGAATTCGTAGCCGATGATTTCCTTGTTCTCGTCGAGAGCAATCTTGGTGACATAGCCTTCCGCCATCTCGAGGTAACGGGGACCTTTCTTGAGGGTGGAGTACATCGTGCCGATTTGACTGCGGAGACCTTTGCCGAGGTCTTCGAGACCTGCGCCGATGGGCAGACCGTCTTCGGAGAATGCGGACTGAGTTCTGCCGTAGACAATCTGCAGGAACAGTTCACGCATAGCGGTGTTGATAGCGTCGCACACGAGGTCGGTATTCAAGGCTTCGAGAATGGTCTTGCCGGGAAGAATTTCGGCGGCCATAGCGGCGGAGTGGGTCATACCGGAGCAGCCGAGAGTTTCGACAAGCGCTTCCTGAATGACGCCGTCCTTGACGTTGAGCGTGAGTTTGCACGCACCCTGCTGAGGAGCGCACCAGCCGACGCCGTGGGTAAGACCGCAGATGTCCTTGACTTCCTTCGCCTGCACCCATTTTCCTTCTTCTGGAATAGGAGCGGGACCGTGGTTGGGTCCCTTGGCGACAGGACACATAATTTCAACTTCGTGAGAATATTGCATATATGCCTCCGTAACATTTTGTTATCTTCGGTATTATACACCAACCCGCGCGCGCATACAAGCGAAAAGTGCAAACACTTCGCAGGTCGATTGTTTCCGAGAATGTATTTCGCAAAAAACGGAGAGGCAAAAAAAGACAAATTCGTACGTCAAAAATCGACTTAATTGTTAAAATACCTGATTAGATAACGGAAAACAGACCGAATTGTTGCACTCGAAAAGTTTCCCGAATTCTTTGTTTCGCAACTCGGGTCTTTCTCGCCGTTAGTGAGGCGCACGCGGACGTGGTGTGTTTGTGCGCCAATCGCGTCAGCGACAGGTA
>USGA01000180.1 GCA_900554085.1 uncultured Clostridia bacterium
GATTCCACAAGCGGAGAGAAAAGTTTTTCCTGTTCGGCCAACAGAGCGGATTTTGTCAAAACAAGCACGTTACAATGCGAAAGCGACATAAGAAGCCCCATTTTTTGCGAAATCTTGTCGAGTGCGTCCGAGACGGTCAATCCCTTTTCGGTGTACACGGCGTAGGCGGTCACTGCGTCCGAGCCGCCCGCCGCGGCGGAGATAAGAGCCGCTTCGGCAGACACTTCGAACTGCGAATCCGCATAGTCTATCCCGAGTCCCACGACTATTGCCGACTGTGACAAAGATTTGTTGTCGGTCACTCTGCCGAAAAAAACAAGAACCACCGCCGTTGCCAGAAACACCAGCCATTTCGCTCCGAAAAATCTGTCGCGCAGTTTCTTTGCGGAACATTTATTCATACCGTTCACCTCCCGAGGGTGAGTCGGGCGCGGTTTTTCTTCTACGTCGGGCGTACAGCGCGCACGCTGCAAAAGCCGCGGCAAAAGCGAGCGCAACGCCGAAACAGACGTACCCGAAAGCGGGAGCAAGGGAAAAATCCACAACGTCGTGCAGAGTGGGTATCGCTATCGTGCCGACCACGGTCGCCGTCGCAAAGAGCAGGAATGCGGGCACGGGGGTGCCGACGGCGCGACGGCAACTTTCGCCTGCGCCTGCCGCGAGCAACGACAATCCCGCCACAGCCATAACCACCACCACGAACAGCGCCGCCCATTCCAGGCGTCCGATTTCCAGCGACAGTTGATTGAAGCCCGCGATGCGAATCAGCATATTGTACACGTACGGCAAGGCCCTGCCGTACATAGCGACGGCCAGCATAGCGACCACGAGCACCAGCGCGTAGGAAACGCCCGCGCCGATTGCAAAGTGGGGCAGACGCTTGTTCTTGAGGCGGACGAACAACAGCGGGAACATATCCCCCAGCCACAGCGAATAGCGAAGGCCCTCTTTGAAAAATTCGGAAGGCGGCAGAGAATCGACGGGCAGATTGCGCCCGAAATCGAGGTCGGTTTTGAGGAATGCAAGATTTATCACTATCAGGAAAAACAATACGGGCGCAAGCATTTCGGACATCCGCGCTACGGCGCGGAAACCTTTGATGCCGATGTACAACACGGGTACGGCAAGCACAAGCACCACGATATAGATGTCTATTCCCGCGAACAAATCCACGGTCAGGAAGATGACCGTATACACGAAATACACGAAACCTTTTGCAATCAGCCACAGCGACAACAATCCGCAAAGGACGCGGTATGCCCGCGAATTCCGCTCCGACAAGAATGCGTCGGCTTCGCTCCTGGAAAAAAGATAGATTGCCGCAAGACAGACAAGGTCCACCGCGGACATAAACATATAAAGCCACAGCGTGGCTTCCGACAGATTCTGCCCGACGAGCCCCGGCAGAGAGGAAACCTTGAAAACTATTCCGCAGGCGAAGATTATGCTTCCTGCCTGCGAATTGTATATTGTCGCGGGGGCGGCGACGGAATTGCCTGACGTCGACCTGCATTCCCGGGTGCGGCTTTGCCCGATACGGGCGGTTGCGCTTTTCATTCGTCTCCTCCTTTTTGTGCGGGGATTTCATCGTCTTCTGCGTCTTTCCCGTCGGTGTTGAGACGAGTGCGGTTGGTGTTGGGGATAGAGTACGGGCGCGTTTTCATTTCGGACACGGGCGCAACGAAAACGCCGTCCTTGAGGTCGGGAGAAATCCGCGGGGCGTACGGCGCGAGATAAGGCGAGCCGAAAGACGACAGGCAGGCAAGATACGCCAGAATGCACAGCCCGAACACTATTATTCCGAACAGCCCGAGCGCGGCGCTGACGCACAGGAAAAGTATCCGCAGTATGGACAGGGTGCCCACCTGGTCGGGCACGCAGAAAACGCCTATCGACGAAAGAGCGGTCACCAGCACGGCGGGAGAGGATATGAGTCCCGCTTTGACCGCGGTGTCGCCGAGCACGATTGCGCCCACAATCGACAGCGAAACGCCGAGGTAACGCGGCATACGCACGGACGCCTCGTTCAGAATCTCGAACAAAAGAAGCACGACCAGCATTTCGACGGCGGGCGGGAAAGGAATGGAAGCGGTTGCACCCACCAGGGTCATAAGGAACTTGAGCGGCAGCAGGTGGTAGTGCGCGCTTTGCAAAGCAACGTAGGCGGCGGGCAGCATAACGGTCAGCACCGCTCCCATAAACCTGAATATTCTGGCGAAAGCGGCTTTCCAGTCGCCCGCGTAATAGTCGTAGGAATCCTGCAGGTCCTCGAGCAGAACGAAGGGCAGGGTGAGGACTATGGGCGAGCCGTCGGCGATGACGGCGATTCTGCCTTCGAGCAGTTTGGCGGCGACTACGTCGGGTTTTTCCGAATTGCCTATCCTCTTGAACAGCGAATAACGGGACGGCTCCAGGAAAGACGCCAGATACGCGCTGTCGATAATGCCGTCTATGTCTATCGAAGAGAGTTTTTCGCGGACCGTCGCGACGGCGTTTTCGTCCGCCACTCCGTGAATGTAAGCCACGGAAACGGGGGTGGAGGAATATCT
>USGA01000181.1 GCA_900554085.1 uncultured Clostridia bacterium
TCGCAACTCAAGAGCCTGCACGTCTACTTCAAACCCGTGCGCATACCCGACGACAAACGCTGTATAGTTCTCAGCGAATTCGGCGGCTATTCCCTGCCCACGGAAGGTCATATGTTCAATCCGACCAAACTCTTCGGCTACAAGAAATTCAAGACGCAGGAAGCGTTTGCGGCGGCGTTTGAAAAACTGTACGACAAGCAGGTCATCCCAAAGATTGCCGAGGGACTGTCCGCCGCCGTCTACACTCAGGTCAGCGACGTGGAAGAGGAAATCAACGGTCTTGTTACCTACGACCGCAGGGTAATCAAACTGCCGCGCGAAGTGGCACAGCGCGTAAACGCGCAACTGAAATACTGACAAAAAGGCGCTTTCATTCGACCGAATGTGCGTTTAAAAGTCGGATTGCGCAAACAGCGTCCGACCGACGCGGGTTGAACTCTCCCGCATAAAGGAGACGATTTATGAGTTACGCCGACAGCGTTTTCAAGGCTATGTGCCGCGATATAATCGACAACGGGATATGGGACACCGACCTCGACGTTCGCCCGCGCTGGGCGGACGGCACCCCCGCCCACACGGTAAAGAAATTCTGCGTGGTCAACCGCTACGACCTCTCGAAGGAGTTTCCCATAATCACCCTTCGCCGCACCGCTTTCAAGTCTGCGGTGGACGAACTGTTGTGGATATGGCAGAAAAAGTCCAACAACGTGGGCGACCTCAACTCCCATATCTGGGACAGTTGGGCGGACGAAAGCGGCTCGATAGGCAAAGCGTACGGCTATCAACTCGGAGTGAAACACGTCTACCCCGAGGGCGAATTCGACCAGGTAGACAGAGTTATTTACGACCTGAAGCACAATCCCGCTTCCCGTCGCATTATGACCAACATATACAACTTTCAGGATTTGCACGAAATGCATCTCTACCCCTGCGCCTATTCGATGACCTTCAACGTGACGGGAGACAGGCTCAACGCCATACTCAATCAACGCAGCCAGGACACCCTCACCGCCAACAACTGGAATGTCGTGCAATATGCGGTGCTGGTGCATATGTTCGCGCAGGTAAGCGGACTGAAAGTCGGCGAACTGGTGCACGTCATAGCCGACGCGCACATCTACGACCGTCACGTACCCATAGTGGAAAAGGTGCTTGCAAATCCCGAATATCCGGTGCCGAAATTCACCCTCAACCCCGAAATAAAGAATTTCTACGACTTCACCGTCGACGATTTCGCGCTTGAGGATTACAAGTACACGCCGCTCTCGGACAAAATCGAAGTAGCGGTGTAAAATACCGCGTCAGATAACAGGTTTTTGCCAATAACAGGCAAAATTCGGCACGCCGCGCCGCAAGTGAGGAACTATGAAATCGATAGTCGCAGTTGACGAAAAATGGGGAATAGGCAGACGTAACGGGCTGCTTTTCGACATAAAGGCGGATATGCGCCATTTCGTGCAGCACACGCGCGGCAAAACGGTGGTAATGGGCAGCAACACCCTGCTGTCCCTGCCCGGCGGTATGCCTCTCAAAAACCGCGTCAACATCGTGCTGAATCCCGAAGGCGACGAGCGGGACGCGCAAACGAAAGGCTACATCCTCACGCGTTCGGTTCCCGAACTTCTGAAAAAGGTCTCGGAATATCCCGCAGACGACGTCTACGTTGTGGGCGGAGCGATGCTCTACCGCACTCTTTTGCCTTACTGCGACGAAGCAATCGTCACCAAGGTGCGCGCGGACGGCGACGCCGAAGTCTTTTACGAAAACCTCGACAAACTGCCCGAGTGGTCTCTCTCGGAAGAGTCCGAGCCCGTGGAAGACAGCGGATATACGTTGACTTTCTGCACCTACCGCAATTCCTCGGTGTCCGCATACTGAACGACCGCCGTTTCCGACGGCTCAACCCCAGCACAATCCGCGTGCCACGCCCCCGCGCCGACGCGTCGCACGCTTTTGCAAGGCGCCTCCCCGCTTAACCGCGCAATCGCGTGGAACGGGATACACGACTGCACACCGGCAACGGTTTATTATAATGGAACTTACATCATTACGCATAAGCAGGAATCTGCCGGAGTTTCCGCGCATAAAAAAACTGATTGAAACGAGTTTTCCCAAAAACGCAAGATACCCGCTGTGGCTGCTTGCGGCGAGAGCCGCGTGCAAGGACGCAGATTTCCTCGCGTATTACGACGAAGGCTTTTTCTGCGGGATAACCTACACCGTCAGAACGGAAAATACACTTTTCGTGTTATATATAGCCGTAAACGACGAGATTCGCTCCAAGGGTTACGGCACCGCCATACTGTCGCAGGTCGTAAAACTGGCGGAGGGCCGTCAGGTTGTGCTCAACGTCGAAGACCCTGACCCCGCCGCGGAAAACAACGGACAGCGCGAACGCAGGGTGGCCTTTTACAAGAGAAACGGCTTTTACGACACAGGCTACCGCCTTATAGAAAAAACACTGACGCATCAGGTGATGTGCAACAAGGAAGACTTTTCTCCGGACGGTTATACAGCC
>USGA01000182.1 GCA_900554085.1 uncultured Clostridia bacterium
TTTAGCGTCGATTCCGCCGCTCCCACCTGCCGCAGAGCGGCGCACTGCCCGCACACGCCGCCGCACGTCGCGCGCATAAATTATTTCTCCGTTGATTGACTTAAAGTTTTGATGATAGTATAATCCACTTTGCAGCCCGTTCGGGCATAACTTTCACACAAAAAGAAATACGGAGGTCTCTATGAAAAAGATGACAATCGACGGTAATACCGCTGCGGCGCACGTTGCATATGCGTTCTCCGACGTTGCGGCGATTTACCCCATAACGCCTTCCTCGCCTATGGCGGAAAACTGCGACGAGTGGGCGGGACAAGGCAGAAAGAACATTCTCGGCAACGTCCTCAAGATAGCCGAAATGCAGTCCGAAGCAGGCGCGGCGGGCGCCGTTCACGGTTCTCTTGCCGCGGGCGCGCTGACCACCACCTTCACCGCCAGCCAAGGCCTTCTGCTGATGATTCCCAATATGTACAAGATTGCGGGCGAACTGCTTCCCTGCGTCTTCCACGTCTCCGCCCGTGCACTTGCGGCGCACGCACTCAGCATTTTCGGCGACCACGCCGACGTTATGGCTTGCCGTCAGACGGGCTTCGCGATGCTGGCTTCCAACTCCGTGCAGGAAGTTATGGATATGAGCCTTGTCGCGCATCTGTCCACCCTCAAAGCCTCCGTGCCTTTCATCAGTTTCTTCGACGGGTTCAGAACCTCTCACGAAGTGAGCAAAATCGACGTCATCGAGTACGACGAAATCAAATCCCTCGTCGACTTCTCCGACATCGACCGTTTCCGCGCCCGTTCTCTTAACCCCGAACATCCCCATCAGGCGGGCACGGCGCAGAACCCCGACATCTATTTCCAGAACAGAGAAGCGGCCAACAAGTACTACCTTGCGGTTCCCGCCATCGTTCAGGAGATGATGGACAAGGTCGCCACCGTCACGGGCAGGCAGTATCACCTCGTCGATTACTACGGCGCAAAGGACGCCGACCGCGTCATCGTCATTATGGGCAGCGGTGCAGAAGCCGCCGAAGAGACCGTCGATTACCTCAACGCCAAAGGCGAGAAGGTCGGCGTGGTCAAGATTCGTCTTTACCGCCCCTTCCCCGCGAAAGAATTCGTCGCCGCTCTCCCCAAGACCGCAAAGAAAATCACCGTGCTCGACCGCACCAAGGAAGCGGGTTCCCTCGGCGAACCTCTCTACCTCGACGTCGTCGCGGCTCTTGACGAACTCAAGGTCAAGGCGGAAGTGCTCTGCGGCAGATACGGCCTCGGCAGCAAGGAATTCAATCCTTCTATGGTCAACGCCGTATACGAGAATATGAACGAGGGCAAGAAGAACCACTTCACCGTTGGTATCTTCGACGACGTCACCGACACGTCTCTCCCCATCAAAGAGAAAATCGACGTGGCTCACCCCTCCACCATTTCCTGCAAGTTCTACGGCCTCGGCTCCGACGGCACCGTCGGCGCGAACAAGAACAGCATCAAGATCATCGGCGACCACACCGATAAGTACGCGCAGGGTTACTTCTCCTACGACTCCAAGAAATCGGGCGGCATAACCATTTCCCACCTGCGCTTCAGCGACGAGCCCATCCGCAGCACCTACCTTATCGACCAGGCCGACTTCGTGGCTTGCCACAACGCCTCGTACGTGCTCCGTTACGATATGCTCTCCGACCTCAAAGAGGGCGGCACGTTCCTGCTCAACAGCATCTGGTCTCCCGACGAAATGGACAGACAACTGCCCGCCGCTATGAAGAACCAGATTGCACGCAAGCACATCAAGTTCTACACCCTCGACGGTCTGGACGTCATCACCAAACTCGGTGCCAGCAAAGGCGTCAACACCGTTATGCAGGCGGCATTCTTCAAACTGGCGAACGTCATTCCTTACGAGGAAGCCGAGCGCTATATGAAAGAGGCCATCAAGAAGACCTACGGCAAGAAGGGCGACGCGGTTGTCAAGATGAATTGCGACTGCATCGACAACGCCATAGCGGGTCTCAAAGAGGTCAACTATCCCGAAAGTTGGGCGACCACCACTTCGGGTGCCGACCCCCTGCCCGTCCCCAATGACGACTACTACAAGAACTTCATCGCGCCCATCACCGCACAGGAAGGCGACAAACTGCCCGTCTCCGCGTTCTCTCCCGACGGCGTCGTGCCCACCGGCACCACCAAGTTCGAAAAACGCGGTATCGCGGTCAACGTGCCCGAATGGGATATCGACAAGTGCATACAGTGCAACCGCTGCTCGCTCGTCTGCCCCCACGCGGCAATCCGTCCCACTCTCGCCACCGCGGAAGAACTCGCCGACAAGCCCGAGAGTTTCGCCACCAAGGCGGCAATCGGCTTCAAGGGATTCGAATTCCGTATGCAGGTCAGCCCCTATGACTGCTCCGGCTGCGGCAACTGCGTGAACGTCTGCCCCGCAAAAGAGACCGCTCTCAAGATGATTCCTCTTGCGGAATCCATCGAAAAG
>USGA01000183.1 GCA_900554085.1 uncultured Clostridia bacterium
GTCTCGACGATATGAAAAACTCGGGAGTGCGTTTCGGCGAAATCAACGTGGTTTCCCTCGACGACGCAGACTGGGCGAACGAATGGAAAAAATATTACAAGCCCATTGTGGCCGAGCACATAACCGTCGTTCCCACGTGGATAGAATACAGCCCCGAGCCGGGGGAAAGGGTTATGCGACTCGACCCAGGAATGGCGTTCGGCACGGGAGAGCACGAGACCACCAGAATGTGTCTGGACCTTGCTTTCGCCGCGGGAAAGAGCGTCATAGACGTCGGTTGCGGCAGCGGTATTCTCGGTATTGCGGCGGCGCTTGAGGGCGCGAGTTCGGTGTATATGTGCGACCTCGATTCCCAAGCGGTGGAGGCTGCCGTGAAGAATGCCGCACTCAACGGCGTGGACTGCATTGTCGAGCAGGCCGATTTGCTGGAAAAGGACGTTTCGGCGGATTTGATTTTCGCAAACCTCACCGCCGACATACTTATGCGTTTCGCGCCGCTTGCCGCGCCACATCTCAACGACGGCGGCAGGCTGGTTGTGTCAGGTATCATAGCCGAACGCGCCGACGAGGTGAAGTCGGCGTTCGAGGCTTGCGGCTACGTTGTTCTCGCTCGGGCAGAGCGCGGAGACTGGCGCGCTTTCGTGCTCGGGAGGGCGTAATGGAACTCAGAAGATTTTTCGTTGCCCCCACCGACGTTGCCGATGACGGCACAATCACCGTGAGAGGCGGAGAAGCCGAACATATCGCGCGGGTTCTGCGTATGAAAAAAGGGTTCAAAGCCATCGTATGTACGGGCGACGGAAGCGAAATCACCGCCGAAATCACCGACATATCCCGCGACTCGGTCACTATGCGCCGTCTTGCGGAAAGAAAGGCGGACAGGCGCGACGCGCACCTTACGTTGTACTGCGGTATTCTCAAAAACAAAAATCTGGATTTCGTTGTGAGACACGCCGTCGAACTGGGGGTGGACAGGATAATTCCTTTTTGTTCTTCCCGCACCGACGAAACGTCTTTCAATGCCGAGCGTGGCAACAAAATCGCACTTGAAGCAGCGAAACAATGCGGTTCCGTATTCCTTTCGGAGGTCTGCGAACCGTTGACTTTCGCTCAAATGACCGAACAGTTCGGGGAATATGACGCCGTTTATTTCTGTTATGAGAACGAACGCCGTCGCCCGCTTGCGGCACTCAGACCCGAAGGTAAGAGGTTTGCGCTTGTCGTGGGCAGCGAAGGCGGATTCACGGAAGAAGAGGTGCGAGAGGCGCAGGATAAAGGCGCCGTTACCGTCACTCTCGGCAGACGTATTCTCCGCGCCGAAACCGCCGATATCGTGGCTTGCGCTTTCGCGCTGGGAGCAATGGGAGAACTCGACTATGACTAAGAAACCCGTTATTGCCGTTTACACCCTGGGGTGCAAAGTCAACCAGTACGACTCCGACGTTATGGCGGCGGTGCTTGCGGACGGAGGTTTCGACGTGCGGGAGGGATTGGTGCCCGCGGACGTTTACATAGTGGACACCTGCGCCGTCACCGCCGAAGCCGAAAGAAAATCCCGCCAGACGGTTGGCAAGATACTTAAAATCAATCCACAGGCGGAAATATTCGTCTGCGGGTGTGCCTCGCAGAACAATTTCACTCAGTTTGCGCGCGACGGGGTCAGATTCATAAGCGGAACCAAAGGCAAGTCCGAACTCGCCCGCAATCTGGTGAAAAAATATTCGGGGCAGAGCGCGGAGAGTTTCGACAAGATAGTTTCTTCCGATTTCGACACGGCAAAGAAATACGAGGAAGACGGCTTCCCGCTCACTTCACGCACCCGAAGATTCATAAAGATTCAGGACGGCTGCAACAATTTCTGCTCCTACTGCCTTGTGCCTTATCTGCGCGGCAGGTCGCGTTCACGCAGTCTGTCGGGAGTGCTTGCCGAGGTGAGAGCGGCTGAGGTCGATTGCAACGAAATAGTGCTGACAGGCATAAACCTGTCCGCCTACGGAAACGATATAGGCACGTCGCTTGCCTCTCTTATGACTGCCTTGCAGAGCACTCCGCTCAGGGTGCGTCTGGGGTCGCTGGAGGCGGGCGTGATAGACGAGCGGTTCCTCGAAGCGGCGGCGGGACTCAAGAAATTCTGTCCGCACTTCCACCTCTCGTTGCAAAGCGGAGACGACGAGGTGCTGGCGGCAATGAATCGTCATTATACTACGGAGCAGTACGCCGCCAAGGTGGAACTTATACGCCGCCTGTTCCCGGACGCAGCCATAACCACCGACGTGATAGTCGGCTTTCCCACGGAGACTGACGAGGCGTTTGCCAACAGCCGTGCGTTTTGCCGCGACGTCGTGAAATTTGCGGATATTCACGTGTTCCCGTACTCTTCCCGAAAGGGCACTGCGGCGGGAAAACTGCGTGTGTTGCCCGCCGAAACCGTCGCGGAAAGACTCGCATCAGCCATAGAAAAGGAATACAGCAAATGAG
>USGA01000184.1 GCA_900554085.1 uncultured Clostridia bacterium
AAAGAAAACCCGAGGCAAAACCTCGGGTCTCCAAGTCATACCTGTTGTGCGGAAACACGTCAGTCAAGTCCTTTCCACAACGACTTGTAAGCCTTTTCGTTGTAGGTTATGTTTCCGTAATTCGCCACGCCGAAATCGTTGACTTTCTTTTCGTAGAGCGCGGCTTTTTTGCCCGCCAGCAATCCGTCCTCTATGGACTGTCTGACGGTCACGCAATCGGAGAGTTCCGCCGCGTGAGTGATGACGTAATCCATCGGAAGCACTCCGTCGACATACGCTCCGTCGGCGATTTTCGCCTCGCCGTATGTGTCGGTCTCCTCGTCGTAGGTCACGGTATAGGAGCCCCAACCGGTCTTGTCGTAAGGAACGTAACTTGCCACAAGCACGAATATACCCGCATACGCCGAGGACGCGTCGACCGCGGTATCGGAATCGATGAAGTTGTCACCGTATACGTAGAAATTGTTCAGAGTCGCGCCGCCGTCCACGTCGCGCACGTAAGAGCCGCCGCCGTTTGCGATAAGAGCGCGCGCCTGTTCGGTGAAACTGTCGATGTAGCCGGACTCCTCACCCTCGGGAGTCACGACGTAACCGAGGCCGTTGTTATTGGAGTCGGCAGTCACGCTGCCGCTGTCGTCGCCGACGATGTAAAGCCACGCGGTTGCGACTTCGCGCATCCAATAAAGCCCTTGCACGTGCGTAATCGCTTTGCTTTCAACGGCTGCCCTGACCTGTCCGAGGCTGGTGTAAATCTGTTCGATTATTCCGTCGGCGCCGAGCGCGGCAATCTTGTCGGGCAGGTATGCGACGGAGGGGCACATAGACACGTTGTACACGACGCCCCATTCCTTGGTGTCGGCGTCCTGCTTGAACTCCACAATCTGCTTGAGACCTGCGCTGCCTTCGGTGACGGTGACGGTCTCGTGGTCGCAGTTCTCGTCCTTGCACTCGTAATCGGCGTCGTAATCGGGATTGCTGATGTTGACCTGAAGATCTTTGAGTTTGGAATCGCGCACGCTTTTGACGTGTTCCTTGGTGACGGTTCCGTCGGCGATAAGCGCGGTGAGTTCCTCTATGTCTTCTTCGGGCAGTTGCAGAAGAATGTTGATGACGAATCCGTACCCTTCCTTGTGATAGTAAGTCGTGGAGAGCGAAGACTCGATTGCGGACTGATAGGACTCGCCGTCCTTGAAAGTCTCCTTGTTCTGCGCGACGAGCGCGTCGAATCTCTTCTGGACTTCGTCGGCGGTGACGGTCGCTCCGTCGCCTATTCTGCCGTCGCCTATCATTCTTTCGAGGCGGGTTATCAGCAGACTTTCGTACTCGGCGTTCAGGTAATAGTCATAACTGAGATAACTTGAGGAAAGATTGTCCTGAACCTGCTTGACTGCGTCGGCGAGGTGGTCGGCGAGAGCCTTCTTGTAATCCTCGTCGCTGTAATCGGCGAGCACTTCGGGCTCCGCGGTGCGGTCGTAGACGAGAGTCTTGTACGCATCGTTGAAAGTCCCGTCGGAAAGGAAGAACCTGACAGCGGCAACCGTGCCTTCGGGCAGGTCGGCGTCGGGGTCGTAATCCTTGTCCTCGTCCTCTTCGGCTTCAGGGCGCTCGGTCCTGGGCGCGGTGTATTTCTCCCAATGAGCGTAAAGGGTCGTGGTCTTCTCCACCGTGGCGGCAAAATCCCATTCGGTGGCGTCCGCGCCCTTGGCGGTGAACCAACCGAGGAAGGTGTATCCCTCCTTGGTGGGCTCTTCGGGCTCGAACGCTTTGGTGCCCTTCTTTATGCTCTGGCGCTCCACGGTGCTTCCGCCGTCGGTGTCGAAGTACACGCGCACGGCGTCGTCGCCCTTGTATTCTTCGTATTTTTCCTCTTCGGTCTCGCTGTGGCGGGCCATGCCCAGCACTTCGTATTCGTTGCCCTTGAAATGCCGGTAGCGGCCCGGCTGCACATTATATTTGAATGCTTCCATGTTATCCTCTTTTACACTGACACGCGGCATTCCGGTGCAGAATGCCATATTTATAATCAGTATAGCATATTTCAGCACGGCAAAAAAGTCTTTGGCAGGAAAGATGGAGAAAAAGGCGGCAGGCGGCGGCAAAAGCCGGGAGACAGAGTTGGGTGCTTGAACTGCCGCGCCACAGATGCTATACTGAAACGATAAGGGGATACCCCCCTGAAAAAGCTCTGAAGATAAAGGAAAAAGCCCTATGAGGATCGGACTTATTGAATTTCTGCTCATCCTTGCCATTGCGTCGCTCACCATCGGGCCGCAGGTGGCATTGTTCGTGGATCGCTGGATGCGCCGGGCAAACCGCGCCAATGCCCGCGCCGCCCGCCGCCGTGCCGAGTATGCGGCCCAGATGGCGGTGGAGCGGGACGCGTTGCTCAAGCGGTTCCGCACGGCCAGCACGGTGTTTGGCGTGTGCATCCTGCTGGCGCTGGTGTATGCAC
>USGA01000185.1 GCA_900554085.1 uncultured Clostridia bacterium
AACGCGCGAAAGAGCGTCAACTCGAAGCCCTGAAAGGCTTTATGCGCCCCGAACTCATCAACCGTATCGACGACATAATTTTCTTCGGGCGCCTGAGCAAGGACGACGTTGCGAAAATCGCCGCGCTTATGTTGTCGTCGCTCGAAAAGAGGTTGTCCGCGCGCAACATAACTCTGACGTTCACCCCTGCGGCAAAGGCTTTTCTGGTGGAGCAGGGATACAACCCGGAATACGGCGCGAGACCTCTCCGCCGCACGGTGCAGAACCTTGTCGAAAACAAACTCAGCGAAATGATACTTTGCGGCGAAGTGGAAGACGGCGACAACCTCACCGCAGACGTCGCGGACGGCGCAATCTCAATTACGCGCGACGGCCCGTGAGCCTTGCCGTATCGTGTGATTCAAGACGCAACAAACAAAAAAACCGCCTTTAGCAGGCGGTTTTTGATATTTTAACAGGCGGTTTCAGTTTCTGTCGTCGCGTGTATCAAGCAACGATTGCATATATCCGATGGCCTTTCCCTTGTCGGAGGTGTTGAGTTTGTCGAAAAGTTCCTGCACTTCGGATTTGGGTACGCGTGCGTCGTCGAAGAGCATTTCGTCTCCCGCGCGTCCGAGGATATAGTCGACGGACACGCCGTACATATCGGCGAGGTAAAGAAGAGCGTTTGCGTCGGGGAAGGAGCCCGTTTGTTGACAGCGGGACGGTGGGGCGGTAAAATAAATCATAGACATCAATCGTGCCCACGGAGGGAGTATGAAAATCGGCAAACTGTTTATGCTGGCGATTGCGCTGGTGCTCGCGGTGGCACTCGTTGCCGCGGTTCTGACCGCTTGCGAGCCCGACCCACCCATAGACAGCAAAGGGACAATCGCCGACATTGCCTCCGACCTCAAGCAGAAATGCAATATGACCTTCAGCGTCAGCGGGACTTCCGACGTGGTGAAAAACAACGAAAGCGTGACCGTTTTCGAAATAAACTACCTCGGCGGGGCTTCCACGGTCACCGAACGCACCACGACGGTTTCCGACCTGACCACTCATATGATAAAAGATACGACGGAGACCAACAAATTCGTATTCGGCACGCACGGGTTGGGTTTTGTCGTTGACGTGACGGTCAAGGGCGACCCGGTTCATAACGGTTACAACGAGTACAATACCGTGGATATGACCGTGACCCGCGAGGGCGTGGAGGGCACTTTCGACGCCCGCGACAGGGTGGCGGGGTATGTGGACAGGATTCTCGGGTTGCTCAGGGACGGGGAAAACGGAGCGGTGTTCAACGAGAGCGCCGACGTCAACTCCGTTATAGGCACGACCGGAGAGACTTATATCCAAAATACCGGCGAAGCCACCGTGTCCAAAGACAAAATAAAGTTTGTTTTTTCCACGCAGAACGGCGACGTCACCACAAACTGGACTTGCACCCTCGACAACATCGGCAACACGAAAGTAACCGTTCCCGCCGACATCGACGCGCTTGCAGACTACAGACAATTGCCGGGCTCGGTCGGTTACGAGATATCCTCTTTCGGAGAAGTGCGGACCGCGGTCCTCGACAGAATGACCCCCGTTACGGACGATACCGTGGCGGATATCGTGGTGGAGTACAGTTTCCAGGGAGGTTTCGCGGCGGAGTGACGGACGCGACCGCCGTCAGGACGGAGCGGAGAGCAATCTCCGCTTTTTCTTTTGCGCGCGTGCGGCGGAAGGCGGCGGGAGAAAAACCGCGCGGAGAAAGGCTGCGGGACGGAAAAGGCACGCGTGCAGCGTTCAATCGGTTGCCAGCGTGCGCGCGTGTGTGATAATATGATTTACGAAATTTCGGTATATCGGTCTTGAACTGCCGCCCGACGAATGGTATAATGACATTACCAAAATTCGGAGGTTCAATATGAAAATCGAAATCTTCGGCAAGAACTACAACGTCAGCGATTCGCTGAAGGCTATCACCGAGAAGAAGTGCGCCAAACTCGACAAGTATTTCCACGACGACGAGGACGCTGTGGCGAAATTCATCGTCACGCTCGAGGGGGGCACCTACACCACGGATATGACCGTTGTCTACCGCAGTCAGACTTACCGCGCGGAAGCGTCGTCCGACACGCCCTTTGACAACATCGACCTTGTCATTCCGCGCCTGCTCGGTCAGATACGCAAGCAGAAAGACATCTGGGGCAAGGCCAAACGCGGCTCCGACGACGAGGACGAAGACATCTGATGAAAGTCGGCATTTCGACTGCAACTTTTTTTACGCGCTTATTGACCGAGGACTCGTTCTCGGTCATTCGCCGTCTCGGCGCAGATTGCGCGGAAGTATTTCTTACGACGTGGTACGAATACGAGCCGTCTTTTGCCGACCTGCTCAGGGAGCGCAAGGACGAAGCGGGAGTGGAGGTGTATTCCGTTCACGCGCTCAACACGCAGTTCGA
>USGA01000186.1 GCA_900554085.1 uncultured Clostridia bacterium
CCATTCTCATCGGCGTCAACGCCAGACCTCTCAACAAAGGCACCGCGGCAGTTCCCAGTTCGGGAGCCGTTGCTGCCGCCGCTTCGGCAGACTACGCCGAGAATAGTGTGACTTCTTCCGCAATACAATACGGATATGAAGTCACGGTCAAATAGCCATAATCAATCCCCAATTATCCATAATCCGAGGAAAAGGCTGTCGGTAGCGTTGCTGCTGATAGCCTTTTCCTTTGCCGCGGTGTTCGGCAAACTCGTGTACGTTATGGTGGTGAACTCGGAAGACCTCGGAGTAAAAGCCGCTTCGCAGTGGATGAGGGACGTGCCGACGGAAGCGGTGCGCGGAAAAATACTCGACCGCAACGGCACCGTACTTGCCGACACCGCAACGCAATACACGATATACGTGCGCCCCAACGCGGTAGTAGACAAAGAACAGACCGCGCAACTGCTTTGCACGGTGTTCGGTTACGATTTCGAGGAAACCTACAAGAAAATTTCGGGGCACGCTTCGGAAATCACCGTTGCGCGCGGGGCGACCAAGGAACAACTTAACGCTCTTATTGCAAGCGGTCAGTCCGGAATATACTACGGAGAGGACAACCTCCGCACCTATCCGTACGGCGATTTTCTCACGCAGGCGCTGGGATTCACGGGATTCGACGGCAACGGACAGACGGGACTCGAGGCTTATTACGACAAGTATCTCACGGGTACGGACGGCTCCATTCTCACGTCTACCGACCTTGTGGGAAGAGAGGTGGAAGGCGGAACCAAATACGTTCCCGCCGTTGACGGAATGAACGTCGTCACCACGCTCGACGTCACCGTTCAGCGAATAGTCGAGGGCGCAATCGACAACGCCGTGGCGCAATTTTCACCTAAAGCCGCTTCCTGCGTGGTGATGAATTATATGACGGGTGAAATAGTGGCGCTTGCCGAATATCCTTCGTTCGACTTGAATAACGTACCCCGCGACGATGTAGAGCAACTTTTTTCGTATTCCAAGAGCACGGTGGTCGCTTCGGTTTACGAACCTGGTTCCACTTTCAAGATTCTTACCGCAGCCGCCGCGCTGGATACGGGCGCGGTGACCACGGCAAACACCTATTACTGCACGGGCAGTTACACGGTCGACGGCACCAAAATACGGTGCTGGAAAGCGAAAGGCCACGGCTCGATTGATTTTGCGGAGGGTGTGGAACAGAGTTGCAACTGCGTGTTTATGCAGTCGGCTCTCGCAATGGGCATCGAAAAATTCTACGACTATCTCGAAAAATTCGGTTTGCAAGCCGCGACGAGGGTTGACATAACGGGGGAGACTTCGGGAATTTTCATAAAAGAAAGTGCCGTGAAGTCCGTTGACCTTGCAAGAATAGGTTTCGGGCAGGCGGTTGCGGTTACGCCGATAGGTTTGCTGACCGCCGCGAGTTCGGTGGTAAACGGCGGAACTCTCGTCACGCCGCACCTGCTGTCGTACGTCGAAGACCCGTATTCGGGCACGAAGATTCACGGGGATTTTCCCTCGCGGGGCACCACCGTTTCGGCAACCACCAGCGAGACTATGCGCGGGCTTCTGGAGAACGTCGTAAAAAACGGCAGCGGAAAAGGAGCATACGTGGCGGGGTACCGCATTGCGGGCAAAACCGGCACCGCTCAGAAATACGAAAACGGCAAAATCGCGCAAGGCAAATACATTTCGTCATTCCTCGGATTATCGCTCGAGGAAGAAGCGCCTTACGCCGTGCTGCTGATTGTCGACGAACCGTCGGGATATATGTATTACGGCTCGCAGGTTGCCGCTCCGCTGGTGGGCGATATATTCGAATCCACGTTCGCGTATCTCGGCGTAAAGGCGGAGTTTACGGGGGAGGAAGCCGAAATCATAGGCGAACCGTTCGTTCTTCCGGATTTCACGGGAAAACGGTTGTCTGAGGTGAGGGCGGAACTGTACAGACTGGGGTTGTATGTGGAGACGGACGGCGACGGTGACACCGTCAAGGGGCAATTCCCGCTCGCGGGTACCGTGGTGGACAAACGCAACGCCGTATTGTTGCTGACATAGAGTTACGTGAACGGAACGGGCGCATATCCGCCGAGAATGCGAAAGCGCCCTTTTGCCGTTTCGGAGGGAAGTCGGACATCGCGTCCGACTTCCTGTTTTTTACGCGGCAACGCAACGTGTCTCAGGATTTTGCGGACAAACGAATTCCGACGTGTTCCCGCGACGTTCGGGCGAGCGCGCGCACTCGCGCCCGCCCGCAAATGTGCGACCTTTTTCGACGGGCGAAAAATGAGAGATTGGCGGCTATTTTGTCTGTTTTCGCGCCTCCGTTGAAATGTCTTTTTCGTCTTACTAATATAGGCGTTAGCAATCTCGCACAACTGTATCGGAGGAACTT
>USGA01000187.1 GCA_900554085.1 uncultured Clostridia bacterium
CCTGATTGCGTTCGGCACGCCGCTGCCGAGGGTGTCGTACGTGTCGACAAGAAGCAGACAGCCGTCGGGATATGCCTTGGCGTACGCGCGGAAGGCGTCCAGTTCGGACGGGAATGCCATAACCCAACTGTGAGCGTGAGTACCTTTGACGTCGATACCGAACATCTGCCCCGCGAGCACGTTGGAAGTGGAACGGCACCCGCCGATGTAAGCCGCCCTTGCCCCGTAGACGCCGGCGTCGGGCCCCTGAGCGCGGCGCAGGCCGAACTCCAGAATGGCGGCGTCGGTGCAGGCGCAAAGTCTCGCCGCAGTGGTGGCGATAAGAGTCTGATGATTCACCAGCGTGAGGAGCGCGGTCTCCACCAGTTGCCCTTCCCAAAGGGGCGCGCGCACGGAGACAATCGGCTCGCCCGGGAAAACCACAGTCCCCTCGGGCACGGCTTTTATGTCACCCGTAAAACGGAAATCCGCAAGCGCGGTCAGGAACTTTTCGCCGAATATTCCGAGCGAACGGAGATAGGCTATGTCCGCCTCGGAAAAGTGCAGATTGCGGATATATTCCGTCACCTGCTCCAATCCCGCCGCCACGGCGTAGGAGTATCCGCCGCTTCCGCGGTAGAAAAGGTCGAACGCGGCGCGACGGTTGTACATTCCGCACTCGAAATATCCGTTTGCCATCGTGAGTTGATACAGGTCGGTGAGCATAGTGAGGTTGCGCTCGCCGCTGATAGAAAAGGTCATCTCTTTTCCTCCGTATTCTCGGAGGGCGCGGACCCGTCCGTCGCTCCCGAAACCTTGTCGCACGTATCGGCTGCGGAGCGTTTGCCCCTTATCTTCCACGGCGTGCGCTGTTTGACTATATAATCTGCGGCAGACAAGTCCACGACCGCAACGTCCTGCGCGCCGTAGAACCACCTGAAGAACGCGCCGCGCGCTATCGCGCGGAGAGCGAATTTATAGTTGGCGACGTCGAAACGGTCCAGTTCCGTGATTCCGAGGGCGCCGTTTTCCGCCGCGGAAGTCACCTTGCGGAAACTCTGGCGCGTCATACAAATCAGAATATAAGCCGCTCCCGCCACGAGTGCCAGGGGCACGAGCACGGCGCAAGCGACGGTGGTAATGGGAACGGCGTCGAGGCGAACCTGCTCGAGCATAAGTCTGCCGAGGAAATACCAGAAGAAATAGCAGAAACCGAGTATACCGGGGAAACGCTTGTTCTTACGCCATATAGCGAAGAAAATGCAGGCGCCGATAAAGTTCCACACCATTTCGTAAAAGAAAGTGGCGGCGAACCAACCGGGCGTGTTGTTCTCTACTATCTCGGCGTATTTGTGCTCGTAACCCTGCGGGTCGTCGAGGTACACTGCAAAGGGAAAATGCTGGAAACGCGGGTCGTAAATCGGAATTCCGAATGCCTCCTGATTGACGAAGTTGCCCAGTCTGCCTATTATCTGACCCGCAAGCACGGGCACGACGATAAGGTCCACGATATTGCCGAAATTGCATTTTTTGCGCATACGGTAGGCAAAAATCGCGGCGCCGATGAGTCCGCCCAGGATTCCGCCTATGATGGTTATGCCGCCCTCCCACACCGCGATGAGATGAACGAAGTCGTCCCAACTCTCGACGGGAAAATACTCGTCGGGACGAGGCAGGACGTAAAGCAATCTTCCGAAGACTATTGCGAGGGGGATAAGCCACAGGAAAAGTTCTATCGCGTCCTCGGTCTGCAGGTTTATCCGCTTGCATTCGAAGCACACTATGGCAAGCCCGACTATCATTCCGAAGACGATAATCAGCCCGTACCAGGCTATGTCCACTCCGCCTATGGAAAAAGCGATTTTATCTATTGCGCAAAGCATAACACCTCTTTGGAACACCGCTTCAGACGCGGCACGCTCCGCTCTTACGCACGGAAAGGTCAAACACGTTCTTTTCGCCGAAACGGGATATAAGCGCGTTTTTGACGGTATGTAAACTGTCTTTTCTGACAAAAAGCAATATGGTTCCAGCAAATCCGCCGCCGTGCACGCGCTTAGCCGCCACGCCGTCGAGAGTGCCCGCAAACGCGAGCGCTTCCTCTATGCTTCTGTCGCCGCGCTCGGAGTAAAGATTCTGAAGTTTAACCGCGCTGCTCTCGCCCGAGGCGTTTACCGCGGCAAGGAACGCCGCTTCGTCGCCGTTCGCGATTGCCGCTTCGGCCTGCTCGACGCGTACGTTTTCCTCATAGTAATGCTCTGCTCGGAGCAGGGCTCGCGGGGAAAGTTTGCCGCGCAACGAATCCTCCGCCTTGTAGAAATCTTCGGGGGCTATGTCGCGCAGAAGTTTGCCGCCGAGGGCTTCGGCAACGCTCTTCATTTCGGCGGGGATTGCGGCGTA
>USGA01000188.1 GCA_900554085.1 uncultured Clostridia bacterium
CTTGCCACGCTTATGCGAAGCAAATCCTGATGTTTGTCGACAGCCGCAATCATCGCCGCCATAATGAGCAGGAACTGCGCGTTGTCGGCGGGACTCTTGCCGGGCTCGAAAAGGTTGTGCCCGAAGTTGGTGGTCAGAGACCAGTTGTTGTGCTTGCCGCTGCCGTTGACCCCCGCGAACGGTTTTTCGTGGAGCAGACAGGTGAGATTGTGACGGGCGGCGATTTTTTTCATAATCTCCATCGTCATCTGGTTCTGGTCGGTGGCGACGTTTACAGTCGTATATATGGGCGCGATTTCGTGCTGTGCGGGCGCGACTTCGTTATGCTTGGTCTTTGCCAGCACGCCCAGTTTCCACAGTTCTTCGTCCAGGTCGCGCATAAACGCTGCCACGCGGGGTTTGATTGCGCCGAAATAATGGTCCTCGAGTTCCTGACCTTTGGGGGGTCTGGCGCCGAAAAGCGTCCTGCCCGTGAAAATGAGGTCACGGCGTTTCAGATAGGCGTCCTTGTCGATGAGGAAATACTCCTGTTCGGGACCGACGGAGGACAAAACCTTTTCCGTCTTTCTGCCGAAGAGACGAAGGAGTCTGACCGCTTGTTTGCTGACGGCTTCCATAGAACGGAGCAGAGGAGTCTTTTTGTCGAGTGCGTGCCCGTTGTAACTGCAGAAAGCCGTGGGAATGCACAGAGTGCCGTCCTTGATAAAGGCGTAGGAAGTGGGGTCCCACGCGGTGTAGCCGCGGGCTTCGAAAGTGGCGCGCAAGCCGCCGCTGGGGAACGAACTGGCGTCGGGTTCGCCTTTGATGAGTTCCTTTCCGCTGAACTCCATAATCACGCCGCCGTCCTTGGTGGGGCTGATGAAAGAGTCGTGCTTTTCGGCGGACAGCCCCGTCATCGGCTGGAACCAGTGAGTAAAGTGGGTGACGCCTTTTTCGACTGCCCAATCTTTCATCGCGCCGGCGATGACGTTGGCGATTTCGAGAGAGAGGGGGCGGTCTTTTTCGCAGCACTCTTTGAACTCGGTGTAGGTGCTTTCGGGCAGGCGTTCACGCATTACGTTGTCGTTGAAAACCATACTGCCGAAAATCTCGGACATTACCATAGGGGACTCCTTTCCGCGTGTGCGGTATAATAATAGTAAACTAACTTATCCGACTTTGCAAGGATTTGAGCGGGGTTGACGCTCATTCCCGCGCCGTCTTGCCGCGTTCCCCTCGGGGGAGTATAAAAGAAGAGACGCCTTCCCGAGGGAAAGCGCCTTTGCTTCTTGCGACAGATTATATGCGCGGTTCCGCGCGTTGTCAAGGAAATTCGTTTGACAAAATGCGGCGATTTTGTTATATTTTTCGCGTGATACAAGGAAGTGTTCGTTTGTTTTTTTTTACCGACCCGTCGGTGAAAAAAGAAATGGACACTTTTTGTTTTGGAGGTAGCGATGAACACCTATGTTTCCCCCCTTTCCGAGCGTTACGCCGGCGAAAGAATGAAACACGTCTTTTCCCCCGACTTCAAGTTCACCACCTGGCGCAGACTGTGGGTCGCCCTCGCGGAAGCCGAGCAGGAACTGGGCATCAACATAACGGACGAGCAACTTGACGAACTCCGCGCGCATATCGACGACATCGACTACGAATTCGCCGCCGCACGCGAAAAAGAGGTGCGTCACGACGTTATGGCGCACGTCCTCACCTACGGGGAGAGGTGTCCCAAAGCCAAACCCATAATCCACCTCGGCGCGACGTCCTGCTACGTCGGGGACAACACCGACATAATACAGATGAAGGAAGGGCTTTTGCAGGTGCGTTCGCTGTTGCTCGCCGCAATCAGCGCCACTGCGGATTTCGCCGAGAAGTACAAGAATCAGCCCACGCTCGCGTTCACGCACTATCAGCCCGCTCAGCCCACCACGGTCGGCAAGCGCGCCGCGTTGTGGCTCAACGACCTCGTGAACGATTTCCACGACCTCGAATACCGACTGTCCTCCCTCAAATTGCTAGGGTGCAAGGGCACGACGGGAACGGCGGCGAGTTTCCTCGAACTGTTCGGGGGAGACCACGAAAAGGTGAAGGAACTCGACAGGCTGATTGCGGAGAAAATGGGCTTTTCCGCCACGGTGCCCGTCAGCGGTCAGACTTATTCGCGCAAGACCGATTACGGTGTGCTCACGGTGCTCTGCGGCATTGCGCAGACGGCGGCGAAGTTCTCCAACGACATACGTTTGCTGTCCAATCTCAAAGAGGCGGAAGAGCCTTTCGAGAGCAAGCAGATAGGCTCGTCGGCGATGGCGTACAAACGCAATCCTATGCGCAGCGAAAGGATAGCCTCGCTTGCGCGCTACGTTATGTGCGACAGCCTCAATC
>USGA01000189.1 GCA_900554085.1 uncultured Clostridia bacterium
CCCGTGGGGTGCGTGCTTACTATGGTGGGCACGGGCAGCGAAATGAACGGCGGCTCCGTCATCACCAATTACGCGCAGAAACTCAAAATCGGTCACGTGTTCGGCGAAGAGGTCTATCCCAAATTCTCGGTGCTCGACCCCGAATTCACTTTCTCGGTGCCCGAATATCAGATGAAAGCGGGAATATTCGACATTATGTCGCATATTCTCGAGCAGTATCTCTCCGGCACGGACGACAACACCTCCGACTACATCTCCGAGGGACTTATGCGCTCCCTCATCGTCAGCGCAAACGCGGCGGTCAAGAATCCCACAGATTACGAAGCGCGCAGCAACATAATGTGGACTGCGACGTGGGCGCTCAATACCCTCATCGCAAAAGGCAAGACCACGGACTGGGAAGTCCATATGCTCGGTCAGGCCGTCGGCGCGCACACCAACGCAACGCACGGTATGACCCTTTCCGCGGTGACGATGCCCTACTTCCATTTCATTCTGCCCTACGGCACCGCGCGGTTCGCACGTTTCGCCGTCAACGTCTGGGGCGTCAATCCCGAGGGCAAATCCGACACCGAAGTCGCTCTGCTCGGCCTCGACGCTATGGAAAAATGGATGAAGAAAATCGGATTGGTTATGAATATTTCCGAACTCGGAGTAACGGAAGATATGATAGAAGCCGTCGCAGACAGCACCCTCATAATGCAGGGCGGTTATAAAGTGCTCACTCACTCCGACGTGGTGGAAATCCTGACCGCCGCACTGTAACCACGCAGCCGTCGGGCAACCGAATTCCTACCGTTTTGAACAAAAAACCGCTCCCCGTCGGGGAGCGGTTTTCCGCATTGTAAACGTTATTTTTCTTCGTCGGTGTCCGCGGGAGCGGCTTCGGTCTCCGTCGGAGTTTCCTCCTCTGCCGCTTCGGGCACGACGGTGATGTCGACCTCTTCGGTCTCGGTGACGGATTCGACTTCGCCGCCGGCGCCGATTACCACGTCCACGGTTTCATCGGTAACGACGGTGCCGTCAGCACCCGCAAGAGCCAGTTTCTCGGCCTTGCGACGTTCGATTTCGACGACTGCCTTCTGCTGTTCCTTTTCGGTGAACTTGTAGAAGAAAATCGGGATAGCCGAGGCAATGAAACTGAGCGCGGCGACGAGCATAAGCATAATCCACATTATGTCTTTGCCGTCGGCGGTGAGCGCACCGGGGTTATTGGCGGTGACGCCCGCGAGATAGTAACCCATAACGCCGATGAACGCGCCGACAGCCATACCGATCTTGTTGATGAAAGTCTGCATTGCGAAGCAGATACCCTCGGCACGCTCGCCCGTCTTGAGCTCGAGATATTCGACGGTGTCGCCTATCATAGCGTAGGACACTATGTTGGTAAGACCGCTCGGGATACCCGAAATGATGATTGCGAGTATGGCAATGACGAGAGTGGCTATGTCTGTGTAATCGCCTTTGCCGCCGCCGTTTATCGATATACCGACTATAAACGCGATGAGCAAGGCGACGCCGCCGGCGATGTTGGTCCAGATGTAGGAATGTTTTTTGCCGAGTTTTCTCGTGAGGTACGGCACGAGGACGGAGGCTATGAGGCCGCCGGGCACGATTGCGAGGGTGACTATCGTATAAAGCCCTTCGCCGTGCATACCGATGAGCTCGACATTGTCAAGAACATATTTGCAGAAGTAGAGCCCGCCCGTGTAGGTGAAGACCATGCGCGCCGCGCCCAGGATGCCCGAAATGACGATGAGCATGAGGGGCTTGTTCTTGAACAGCAGCTTGAGGTTGTGCTTGAGTGAAGGAGGATTCTCGATGGGATCGGTGCGTTCCTTGGTGAACTTGAAGCCGACGAAGAAGAGCGGGGTGCCGACCGCAACGCAGACGATCGCCGCGATGAAGTAGATCCACTGGAGGTTGGTCTGCTTGTTGTTGAGTTCGCCCTTGAGCGCGCTTTGGAGATCGGTGCCCGACCAATCGTAAACGGCGTCCGGGTCATCCTCGTGATAGTACTCGTAGACGGGAACGAGGCCGGTGAGCTTGTCGGGAGCCTTCTCATCCGCATACGCCTGGGCGTTCTTCTCGGCGTCGCCGTAATAGGCTTCCCAAACGGCGGAACCTTCCGCGAAATGAGTGTTGATGAAATCTTCGAGACTGTCGCCGATGGTGGCGTATGCGCGGCCGGCGTCCTCGTCGAAGTCGAGGTAGATGCCTTCGGGCAGTTCACCGTTGTCGTATGCAACCTGCAACTGCGACACGACGCCCTGATAGGCGTTGATCTGAAGCTGATAGTCGTTGGTCATGCCGCTCGTGATCTGCGGAACGATGATGGTGACGAGA
>USGA01000190.1 GCA_900554085.1 uncultured Clostridia bacterium
GCGGGCGTGCCCGTGTTCAATCCGCCCCGTGCCATAGAAATATGCGACGACAAAATGACCACGCACCTCGCGTTGTCCCGTGCGGGAATCCCTATGCCGAGGACTTTCCCCGGATTGCTTTGCTACGACGCCGAGGAAAAAATCAAAAACAGCACCCTCGACATAGTTGAAATGGCGTTCGGCTTTCCCGTCGTGGTCAAAGAAAGTTACGGTTCGCTCGGGAAAGAGGTTTTTCTGGTGCACAATCGCGAGCAACTGCGCCTTGCGCTCGGCAAGGTCAAGTGCCGTCCTCACCTTATACAGGAATTCGTACCGACCAGTGCGGGGCGGGATTTGCGCGTAATAGTTGTGGGCGACAAAGTGCTCGGCGGTATGCTCCGTATCGGCGGCGGCAACGATTTCCGCTCAAATATAGGCGCGGGCGGCAGAGGCGAGCCCTTTGACGTGCCCGAAAAAGTGGCGGAATACGCCCTGCGTGCCGCCAAAACGATAGGGCTCGATTACTGCGGAATAGATTTTTTGTTCGGGAAAGACGACGAAATGTTGCTTTGCGAAGTGAATTCCAACGCGTTTTTCCGCACTTTCGAGAGCGTCACGGGCATCAACGTCGCGCGCGCTTACGCCGAACACATATTGGCAAAGATTGCAAAAAAAGACTCGGACTCGCATTGAACGACGCACGCAAAACGCAGAGTCAGCCTCAAAAAAGAAAACGGATTCGAAACGAGTCCGTTTTTCAGTTTGTTCGATGAAAATTTGTCGGGAGCGGGTCAGGCGAGAATTTCCGCAATCACTGCGTCGGTTGCCTCGGTCGTGCCGAGATTGCCGCCGATGTCGGCGGTGACTTGTCCTCGTTCTATAACCCTTGCCACGGCGTTTTCCACGCAGGTTGCTTCGTCATCGAGGTCGAAAGAGTGGCGCAACATCATAGCCGCGGAAAGTATGGTGCCGACGGGGTTGGCTTTGTTCTGTCCCGCAATGTCGGGTGCCGAACCGTGAATGGCCTCGTACATACCCACGGAGGTTTCGCCGAAAGACCCCGAGGGCATCACGCCGATACTGCCCACCAACGCGGCGGCGAGGTCGGAAAGTATGTCGCCGAACATATTGGAAGTCAGAATTACGTCGAAACGCGACGGGTCGCGCGCGAGTTGCATTGCCGCATTGTCCACGTACATATAATCCACGGCAACGGAGGGATAGTCTTCGTTGACGTCGCTTACTATTTTACGCCACAGAGCGGACGAGGTGAGAACGTTGGCTTTGTCGACGAGGCACATACGACGCCCGCGCTTTTCGGCCAGTTCGTAGGCAATGCGTGCCACGCGTTCGATTTCGATTTCGGAATAGCACTCGGTGTCGAACGCTTCGCGACCGAATTTTCCTCCCCTGTATCCGCGTTCGCCGAAATAAATTCCGCCCGTGAGTTCGCGCACTATAACGAGGTCGATTCCGCGGGCGAGAATTTCCTGCTTGAGCGACGAGGCGCCCGCAAGCGCGGGGAAGAGTTTCGCGGGGCGCAGATTGGCGTAAAGCCCCAGGCGTTTGCGTATACCGAGCAGGGCGGCTTCCGGTCGGACGGGCGCGTTATCCCATTTGGGACCTCCCACAGCGCCGAGCAGCACGGCGTCCGCTGCAAGCGCAGCCTCGGCGGTGGACTCGGGCAGAGGAGCGCCCACGGCGTCTATCGCCGCTCCGCCGATGAGGGCGTCGGTGCAGACGAACTCGTGTCCGAACCTGTTTGCCACGGCGTCGAGCACGCGCTTTGCCGCAGAGATTATCTCCGGACCTATTCCGTCTCCGGGGAGAGTGAGAATCGCGGCTTTCATTTCATCGCCTCCATAAGTCCGCCTTTTGCGAGTATGTTTTTCACGTATTCGTCCATAGGCGGCAACGGGTAGGATTTGCCCGTCGTTTGGTCGGTTAATATGTCGTTACTCAGCGTTAAAATATCGTTTTCGGATATTTCATCTGCCGCTTCGGGCATTTCCAGCGCAAGCAAGCCTATGTTGACGGCATTGCGGAAGAATATGCGGGCGAAACTTTTGGCTATCACCGCGGACACTCCGCTCGCTTTGAGCGCGAGAGGGGCGTGCTCGCGGGAAGAGCCGCTGCCGAAATTGTGTCCGCCCACAACGAAGTCGCCTTTTTGCACTTTGCGGACAAAATCGGCGTCGATGTCTTCCATTGCGTGGGCGCGCAGGTTTTCCGCGCTCGAGTCGTTGAGATACCGCGCGGGTATGATTACGTCGGTGTTCACGTTGTCGCCGTATTTGAAAACTTTTCCCGTGCTCATTTACACCTCCCAGGGCGCGCTGATATATCCGGTCACAGCGCTTGCCGC
>USGA01000191.1 GCA_900554085.1 uncultured Clostridia bacterium
GCCCCCGATTTGAAAAGTTTGGAAAGTTTGTTAAGGCGCACGTTTTCGGATATGTTTCCCACCACCGCAAACACTATAGTCGCAATGAAAGCGGGAACTATCACCGTGCCAATGAGCCCTATGACCGCTCCCGACAACACGCCCATAAAGGGCTGATAAACCGCCGCCCCACTCACTCCGCCGACGGCGGCAAGCAAGGTGAGCAAAACGGGGAAAACGGCTTCCGAAAAGGCGGACATCGCCTCCACCGTCTCCGTGACCGTTCCGACGACTTTCACCGCTCCCGTCAGCAACACCACGATGACCACGGAATAGCACACTATGTGCACGACGTTGTCCGTCGAACGGTTGGGGAAACCCGATGTCAACCCCGTGAGTATGCTTTTGAGCAGACATACCACTATCACGGTCACGAATCCGGGCAGGAATCCCAGCAAACTGTCTGCAAGCAGATTGCCTGCCGCCGACATAAATCTCCCGAAAAAATCTCCCGCGCTGCCCTCCGTGAACGCTTTGAGAATTGCGTCCAGACTTTCGCTGCCTATCGCCTCTTTCCGGGTGTCTCCGAGAGAGGCTATAAAATCCCTGAAAAGGTCGAGTTCCAGGCGGTCTATCGTGGAATCCACCCCGTCGGCGAGTTCTTTTTCTATTTCCTCGGCAGTCGCACCGTCGTCCGCTTGCGCAACGTTTGCGCCGAACAGTGCCGAAAGCGTCAGTACTACCGCAAGCAACCCGACCAGAAATACCGCCGATTTCAACGCCTTTTTCCAGCCGACAGGCAATTTCCCCGACAAGAATCCGCCCTTACAGAACATCGACCAACCCTCCCACGACGTCAACGAGCGCGGTGACTATGGATATGCTCATCAGGAATATGACGACCTTGCCGCCGAACTGCAGTTTGCGCGCAATAGAGGCGCACCCCGCGTCCTCGGCTATCGAAGCGCTGTATTCGGTGAGATACCCCACCCCTATGATTTTGAGAACGGCAGCAAACACGGCGTCGTCCACCCCGCTCTTTTCCACGAGTTCGTCGAACGACAGCAGAACCTCACGCAACGCGCTCATCATAGTCACGAGCATAACCACTCCCGTGGCTATGACGGCAAACACGGCGAATTCCGATTTCGTCGTTTTGAGAAGCGACACGGCGACGACGCCTATGAGCGCTATTCCGATGAGTTTTGCGAGTATCATTTACAGCGAAAGCAAATTCTTTATGGTGTCGAAAAGACCGCTCACCATATCTATGACGAGTACTATGACGACGATAAGCCCCGCAAGCGTGGCAAATTGCGCGATGTCGTCGCGGTCGCTGCGCTTGAGTATCACGCAAACAATCGCCGTCAGCAAACCTATCCCCGCAATCTTAATGATGATATCCGTTTCCATACACCTCCCCTTATGCGAGCATAACAATCAGCGCAATGCCCACGAGCACGGCGAGTTTGAAATACATTCCGCCAAGCCGCCTGCTTTCCTCGGCGCAGGCGACGCGCTTTGACGCGAATTCGCCTTCCGCGCGCGCAATCTCCGCAACCTGTTCCCTGAGCGCGGTTTTCCCGAGCGCGGAAAGAAAATCCGCAAACTGCTTCTTTTCGTCCTTGCGCAAGTGCGTATCCTCGGCTTCCTCGACGGCAGCCCTGTTTTGAGGAGCACCCGCCCGCAACTTTTCCCCGAACGCACCGACCCGCCGCGCGAATTCCCCTTTCCTGCCCGCACAGAATTCGGATATTATCTCGGGAAGAGGGGTCTTGCGGGAGGAAATCTCGCTTTTCAGCCTCGCCGCGAACGCCTCTGCGTCGCGGTAAAATTTCTCGCGCTCGGCGTAATGCCTCTTTATGAGCAATCCGCCGTAACAGCAGATGAGCGCAAGCAAACCTCCTGCGACAAGCCGCGCGAAATCAACCGCCATAGCGCGCCTCCGCCTGTTCCGACGTAATAATTTCCGCAACAGTACCCGCCCGCGGCCGCGGCGACAACACAACGTACAGTTCTGCAATATCCCTCAGTCTTCGGAGAGTCTCGGAACGGTACAGACTTTCCACTCCCTTTCCGTGTAAAGAAGCAAAAACCTTGACGCCGCTGCGCACTATGTCGCACACGGCCTCGGCGTCGCGTCCACCGAAAAGTTCGTCTGTGACTATGACCTCGGGGTTCATAGCGCGGATTGTGTTTTCGTAGGCAAGTTGTTTGGGCACGCCCGTCACCACGTCGCAGTCGCCTATGTCGAATGTGGGCACTCCGTCCGCCGCCGCCGCGATTTCACCGCGCTCGTCGATGACAAGTGTCTCCCATTTTTCGGAGGACAGGCGCGCAAGTTCGCGCAGCAACGTCGT
>USGA01000192.1 GCA_900554085.1 uncultured Clostridia bacterium
AGAAGTCGACGACGTTCCCGGCTCCCTCACCGCAACGCTCGGCAAACTCAGCAAAGAGGGTATCAATCTCGAATACGTCTATTCCTATTCGAGGACGGGCGGAAAAGCCCTTATCCTTTTCAAGACCGACGACGCGGACAGGGCGGAAAAACTGCTTCACTGACAACCGCGAGGGCGGGCAAGCATAGAATGTTGCTGAGCGCGGCAAGCCGCGCGGAGGCGCGTTTTGGAATTGCTCGTCAGGGTCAACCTCGGGAAAATAAGGCGTAATTTGCGTGCGGTCAGGACGCTTACCTGCGGCAAAGTATTGCTTATGGTGAAAGCGGACGGCTACGGTCACGGTATGACCGAAGTCGCGCGTGCCGTCGAGGACGAAGTCGATATGTTCGGCGTCGCCGTGACGGAGGAAGGCAGAAAACTGCGCGAGTGCGGAGTGACCGCTCCCGTCCTCGTCGCCGTATGTCCGCCCGAAGAATACGGAGAGGCGGCGGCACTGGGACTTACCGTCGCCGTTTCCGACGACTGCGGGCTGAGAAAACTTGCGGAAATGACAGCGCCGCCCGAATTTCACCTGAAATTCGACACGGGTATGCACCGACTCGGTTTCGCACCCGAGCGCGCCGACGGTGTGCTGTATTTCCTGCGAGAAAGGGGCTTGGTGCCTGCCGGTTGCTATTCGCATTTCCGTGAGCCCTGCGCCGAGCAACTGGAAGTTTTCTCCGATATAGCCGCGCGTGCGCGGCAGGTTTTCCCCGACGTGCTGTTGCATATCGCTTCGTCGGGTACTGTGGGGTATCCCGCCGCACGGTTCGATATGGTGCGCGTGGGGCACGCCGCTTACGGCGGTGCTATGAGCGTGGAAAGTCGGGTCGTGGCGGTCAGGCACGTCAAAGCGGGCGAGTGCGTCGGATACGGGCATTTTACACTCGGGAAGGATTCCGACATAGCCGTGGTTTTCGGCGGCTATTACGACGGAGTGCGCAGAGGCAGTCCCGCCGTCGCCGTGATAGGCGGCAGACGTTGTCCGTCCCTGGGCAGCGTGTGTATGGATATGTTCGCCGTCGACGTGGGCGACACGGTGTGCTCCGTGGGAGACAGGGCAATACTTATGGGAAAGGAACTTCCCGCTTCCGAAATAGCCGCTATGCGCGGCACAGTCGATTACGACGTTATGACGGGGTGGACGGGAAGAGTGAAAAGGATATACTACGATGACCAAGCAGGAGGCGAGACGGAAGGCTAAATCGGCTGTCGCGGCTATGAGCGACGCCGAAAGAGAATGGGCGAGCGGCGCAATCACCGACGCTCTGACTTCGCTCGACGTCGTTAGGAACTGCAAACGTCCTTTCGTGTTTCTTTCGGCAGGCGACGAGCCCGACACGTACGAACTGGTCGGGCTTTTGCTGGCACTCGAAAAGTCGGTGTCCGTGCCGCGAATGAAAGAGGACGTTATGGAGGCGGTGGTCATCACGCCGTACACCGATTTCAGGAAAAACAGGTGGGGAATAGAAGAACCCGCACGCGGTCACGTCACCCGTGATATAGACGTCGCAATCGTTCCGATGGTTGCGTTCGACGGGCTCAAAAGAGCGGGGCACGGCAAAGGTTGTTACGACCGTTTCTTTGCCGAAAATCCCGACTGCGTCAAGATTGGGATTGCCTTTTCCACCCAGAAAACCGAAGGACTGGAAACCGAGTCTCACGATGTCGCACTCGACGCCGTTGTCACCGAAAAAGAGGTGATAACCGCCGAAAATGCGACGGTAAACGCCTTTTTCGGAGAAATGCAATGAGAGTAATCAGCGGAAAATACCGTGGAAAAAAACTGATTTCTCCCGCCGATTCGTCGGTGCGCCCCACCACGGACAGAATAAAGGAAACGGTGTTCAACATTTTGCAGGCACGTGTGCCCGACGCCCGTGTGCTCGACCTTTTTGCGGGGAGCGGCGCGCTCGGTATAGAGTGCATTTCGCGGGGGGCGCGCGAAGTCGTGTTCGTGGATTCGTCGCGGACGTCGGTCGAACTCGTACGACAGAATCTCAAAGGAATCGAAGGCGGGTTCAGGGTGGTGCAGGCGGATTTCGCCGCCGCGATACGCACCGAAAAAGAGCCTTTCGACATAGTGTTCGTCGACGCGCCCTACGGCAGCGGTCTCGGCGAAGCGGCTGTCTACGCCGTGTTGGACAGGGGACTTCTTGCGGCGGACGGCGTGATTGCTTACGAGCATTCGGTCAATCTGCCTTTCCGTCCCGAGCGTGACGACGTGGTGACTCGCGAAAAGATTATGGGTACGGTGACGGTGGACTTCG
>USGA01000193.1 GCA_900554085.1 uncultured Clostridia bacterium
GCTATGTGGACTATGAGAGGATTGTCCTGCGGCCTCCCCTTTGCCTCGAATATCTTTTTTACGGCTTCGGGGTTCAAAGCGTCGGCGCCGAGGCCGTAAACGGTTTCGGTCGGAAACACGACAAGTTCCCCGCTTTTTATGAGCGAAACCGCCTCGTCAAGTCCTTGTTCGGCGCAAACTACCCTGGTTTTCATATTATCCTTCAACAGTTTCGTCGGCAACGTTTCCCGACGTTTTCTTCCTGCGCGACGCTCTGACGCCGAACACGATACCCGTCACGGCACCTGCCACCGCCGCCGCGCAACCGAGACCGATGAGCACCCACGCCCACACGGGCAACGCCGCGGGATTTCCTTCCTCGTCGGAAAGCAATCTGTAAATCTTTACGGGGCCGTTTTCTTCGGTCTGTCCGAAGACGAACACGGAATTCGCGTCAATCGAGGGCGAATAAAGCGTGCACCCCTTGAGGAACTGCGCTTCGAGCACCACGTTGGATTCGACGTCCGCGTTGTAATTCTTTATTCCGTAAACGGTGGTTCCGTCGGCGGTCGTCGTCGTGTACATATAGCAGCCGCGTTTCTGAATTTTGGTTTTTTTGCCGGTGACCGCTATGTCCGAAAGGGGCTTGCTGCCGTCGCTCATATATTCGAGCACGGAGCCGTCCCTGCCGAGAAGCACGGCGGTGCTGTCGGAGGCGCGGACAGCATAGGTGTAATAGCCTCTGAACGCCTCGATGTAACTGTACTCGAAAGGAATGACGAGTTCTCCGTTCATATCGAACGCGCCGTAAAGGGTTTTGCTGTCTTTTACGGTCTGCGCGATTATCATACCGTCGTGAACATTTACGGCGGACAGCGGATACTGTTTTTCTTCGAGGACTATCTTGCCGTCCCCGTCGAACAGGCGCAACGCACTGGGAGCGAGAGGGGCAAATCCGTAACCGTCCTGGAACTGCAACAACAGGTCGTAGACGCCGATTACGTCTCTTTCGACGTACTCGAGTTCGATACCCCAGTTGTTTGTGAGCGACAGCACGACATTGAGGTCTTTGTCCAGCACGAACTGGTCGTATTCCGCTTCCTTGCTTTCGGGCACGTAAAGCCCGAAGGACGAGTAAATGTAACCCGGCTGCAGGAAAGACGTGGGCGCAACGCTGCACCTTGACGTCGCCTTTTCGAAATAGGAGTTCACGCAGTTGAGGAAATAATAGGAGGAGTTGTAGGCAGTCCTCTGTCCGTTCTCGGGAGTGACGATATAGCGGTATACCTTGTAGTACTCACCGCTGTAGGAATAAGTGTAATCGTCGCTGCTGCTTACGGTCCATTCCTCGTGCACGTAGAACTTGCCTTCCCCGAGATATGTCGCCTCGCTGTAGTAATCGTCCTTTTCGGAAGCGCGGTCGTAAGTGCAGGCTTCGGAGGGCTTCACCTCAAGCGCGGAGGAAGCCTTTTCGGGCACGCTGTACAGATACGACGCATATTCCTTGGAGGAAGACGTACCCGACTGATTCTCGACAAGGACGTATCTCCCGTCGAACCCGTAAACGCAGTCGAGGCTGCCGCCTTTGTTGTAGACTTTGAATACGAGTTCACCGGTCGACACCCTGTAAACGGGGGTGTAATCGGTGCCGGTGCATACTGTGGAATAGGCGGGATTGACGGCAACCAGTTCGCTGTCGAGGACGCTCACCGCCTCGGTCACTTTTTCGGATATACCCACTGTGTCGGACTGCTTCACAACGGTTCTGCCGTTCGCAAGATTGATTACCGACGCGGTATTGTTGTTGAAACGGATGAGCGCGAGGGTGCCGTAAATCTTTATTGCCGAAATGCCGCTGACGGTGGGATTGCCCGCGCTGTCGCGCAACATAAACACGGTTTCCTTGTTTTCGTCGGCACGCGCTATATTGAGCGAACCCGCGGAGTTGACGACTATGTAGGCGTCCAGCGACTCCGAGTATCCGATGTCGGAGTCGGCATAGGTCGTGCTGTCCGTGAGCACGTTCCAGCCCGCGGGCAGGGTGAGTTGCAATTCCGCGTGCGTGATTTCTCCCGCGGAGCGGTAATTGACGAAGATGTCGCCGAGGCGAACGTCTTTGTCGCAACCGACAAGCACAGTCGCCAGTACGGCGAGCACCACTACCGCAATAACGAAAGCGAAAACCTTTCTTTTCATTTTATCTCCCTGAAATAAGTGCCGTCCGCCCTCACGCCCAGCATACGGTGCAAGAGGTCGGCAAGCAACATAATTGCTCTTGTCTTGAGTTCCGCGGGAATGTCCCTGTTTTCTCCCGCTATGT
>USGA01000194.1 GCA_900554085.1 uncultured Clostridia bacterium
CTGTCCGTCGGCGGCGCAAAACCCGACGGGCTTTGCGAGAGCGCGTGGGAGAGTATGCGACCTTTCGTAGAGGCGCTTTCGCGCGGCGAAGGCAATTTCTTCGACGGCTGGATGAAAAATCCCCGTTCGGCTATGATTTCCTGCAACGACGGTTTCCGTCCCGTGAGTTTTTATCTTGAGGCGGAGGATTAGCGCGCTTACTGCGCAATGTACGGTGACGAGCGGAACGGACTTTGCCGTTCCGCTTCGACTTTTCGGATTTTTCTTGCCTGCAAGCGCAATCCGTGTTAAATTTTAGTAGGCGAAACGTCGCCGAGGTGTAAATTATGAGCGAAACCGCAGAAAAGAAAAGGATGAAAAAACCGATAAAAATCGCACTTATCGTTTTGCTGTGCGCAGTGCTTGTCACGGGTCTGGTTTTCGCGGGGCTCGCCGTTGCGAGAGCCGTCGAGATAAATTCCATCGAAGACCTTACCGTCGCGGGCAATTACAAAAACGTCATTCTTCTCATCGGCGACGGAATGGGATTCAATCACATAGCGGCTGCGCGCGCCTATCTGGGGGTTGAACGGTTGTTTATGGAGAGCGCGGCGGTTGTTTCCGGCGAAGCAACCACCTACAGCAGGACGATAATCGGTCCCACGGATTCCGCGGCTGCGGCAACTGCGCTCGCTACGGGACAGAAGACCGACAACGGTATGATAGCGCAGTATCTCGGAAAGGATTTGAAGTCCAACACCGAATACGCTATGGAGCAGGGTATGGCGACGGGCGTCATCGCATCTGAGGGCGTCAAGGGCGCCACCCCCGGGATTCTCGGCACACGTGTTCAACCGCAACAGTACCGACGAAATCACCCGCGACCAGTTGGCCGGCGGCATAGACCTCTTCCTCGGCGGCGCAAAGGATTTCTACGACGATTATGCGGCTGACATTGCCGCAAACGGTTACGACTATGTCACCTCCGCCTCAGCACTCAGCGCGGATTCCGACAAAATCTGGGGCGCTTTTGCCGACGTTTCCACCTCCGACGGCACCGACGCGGCACCCACTCTTGCGGAACTTTCGGTATTTGCTATGCAATATCTCGCCGCAAAGAGCGAAAACGGTTTCTTCCTTATGATTGAGGAGTCTCACATCGACAAGCGCAGTCATTCCAACGATATGGAGGGAATGCTGGAGCATCTCGTTGCCTACGACAATACGATAAAAGCCGTGGTGCAACTCGCCGAGGAAATGGGCGACACGCTCGTGATTGCCACCGCAGACCACGAGACGGGCGGATTGCAGTACAACGGCGAAAGCGGTGAGGAACTTTCCGACAAGATGTTCACCAAGGGTTCCCACAGCACGGCGAACGTGCCCTTCTTCGTGTACGGCAACATAGGCGAAATCCCGAGCATTATCGACAACACTCAGATTGCGCGCATTTGCCGCACGTACATTCTTCGCTGAATCGCCCGAGCAATTCCGGTTGACAGGAAAACCCGACGGGAGTCCCGTCGGGTTTTGTTTTGCCGGGAGTAACCAAAGACCTCCGAACGTCATAGACTGTAGGCGAGTGGGAGGGTGAAATGAAGATTGTGTGCGTAAAGACTCCGAAATTCCTGAGACCGTTTTTCAAACTGTTTGCGCGCAAGAAAAAGCGCGTCGATTGCGTCGGGAAGACCGATACTGCCAACGTGCAGCAGGTGCCTGACGAAGAAAAGTCTGTCGAAGAAAGCAAGCTCGACAAAGACTGAATTGCTTCGCGCGTCCAAACGCCGCGTCGACGCTCCGACGCCGTGAGGGGCAGGGGATAACCTGTCCGAAGCAAAAGAAAAGCCCGTCACAAGACGGGCGATTTCGTCATAAACCGAAAATCAATTACGCTCTGTCGATTTTATCGGAGCGCAAACAACGCGTGCACACATAGACTTCCTCGACGCCGCCGGTCGTGGTCTTGACCTTGACCTTCTGAACGTTGGGAGCCCACGAACGCCTGGTTTTTCTGTTGGAATGGCTGACCTGATTGCCGCTCATTCTTCCTTTTCCGCAAACGCTGCAAACTCTGGACATAGTGTCACCTCCTGTAACAACGCGACTATATTATCAAATAGTTTTGCGTTTGGCAACCGATTGAGGGCAAAATTATTCAATCGGTTGCAAATTATCACTGCATATAGTAGAATTTAGCAAAAGGTAACGTATGTCTCTGACCACATCCAACAAGTTCGGCAAGATTTCCATCTCCGACGAGGCGGTCGCGGCGGTCGCAAGCCAGGCGGCAAGCGAGTGCTACGGCGTAGTCGAAATGGTC
>USGA01000195.1 GCA_900554085.1 uncultured Clostridia bacterium
CCGTCTTACGGGCAGCGGAGCGGCGGTCAGGCTGTGACCACCGCTCCCCGAGGGCGGATTCGTAGAAAAAATTCATATAGCGATGTGATACGGTCCGCCGCTTGCGGCGGATTTTTTTTCGGAGCGCTTGCGGCAAAGTGCCCGAAAACAGAGCGGAGGTCTCGCGGAGGGCAAATTTAATCACAAAAACCTTAAGAAGATTGCCTTAATCGGCAAGTCGTGCAATAATATTGCCGTGAACACGAATGACAAGGAAATTTTCGACGCGTTGGCGCGTATGCACCCCGACGCGCAATGCGAACTGAACTTCGGGACGCCGTTTGAACTGTTGGTGGCGGTGATTTTGTCTGCCCAGTGCACGGACAAGCGCGTCAACGCCGTGACGCAGGAACTCTTCAAAAAGGCGTCGACCGCCGAGGACTTTGTCGCTATGCCCGTGGAGGAACTCGAAAAGGAAATTTATTCGTGCGGATTCTATCACAGCAAGGCGCGCGCGATAAAAGAAATGTCCGCAAGTGTGGTGGAAATGGGCGGAATGCCCGAGACTCGGGAAGAACTTATGAAACTGCGGGGCGTTGGGCGAAAGACCGCCAATGTGGTGACCGCGGTTGCGTTCAACGCCAACGCCATTGCCGTCGACACTCACGTTTTCCGAGTTGCCAACCGTATAGGTCTTGCCGAGGCGTCCACGCCCGAGGAAACCGAACGGCAACTTATGGGGCGGTTCGACGAGGAACTGTGGAACAGATTGCATCACCTGCTTATATTCCACGGGCGTTACACTTGCAAGGCGCAGAAGCCCGATTGCGCGGGTTGTGAATTGAAAACACGCTGCAAGTATTATGAAAATCGCCAAAAAGTATAATACATTTTGAGGTTTTCAAGAATACTTAGGCTTGAATAGAGGGTTTGTCGCTTCGTACGGCAGGCGACTTCGGACAGCAGGTGGACGAATCGTCGCGCCGGCGGACGGGGACGGAAACAATGAAAAAATACGAAATTTTGTCAAAACGGACGCTTGCCGAGCGAGTGAACGAATACGTGATTTACGCGCCTGCAGTCGCGCGCCACGCCAGGGCGGGTCAATTCGTCATTCTGCGCACCGACGAGGAGGGCGAGAGAGTGCCTTTCACCGTATGCGATTATTCCCGCGAGAACGGCACGGTGTCCATACTGGTGCAGGAAGTCGGTTACACCACTATGAAACTGGCTTCGATGAGCGTCGGCGACGCGCTCGCCGATTTCGTGGGGCCGCTAGGTAATCCCACCGACCTTTCCGCATACGGGCGAATCCTGCTCGTAGGGGGCGGAATTGGCGGCGCGGTCATTTATCCGCAGGCCAAGCAACTTGCCGCAGAAGGCAAGTCGGCAGACGTGATTCTCGGTGCGCGCAACGTTTCGCTTGCGATTTATACCGAAGAATTCGCCGAGTATTCCGAGAATTTTTATCTCATAACGGACGACGGCTCGAGCGGTAAGAAAGGTTTTGTCACCGATATGATAAAGGAACTTGTGGAGAGCGGCGAAAAATACGACTGCGTGTTTGCGGTAGGACCTCTTCCTATGATGAAAGCGGTTTGCGCGCTCACCGAAAAATACGGAATCCCCACCGTCGTGAGTATGAATTCGCTTATGGTCGACGGCACGGGTATGTGCGGGTGTTGCAGACTGACCGTCGGGGGCAAGGTGCGTTACGCTTGTGCGCACGGTCCCGAATTCGACGGTCATCAGGTGGATTTCGACGAGGCGATTGCGCGTTCCCGTATGTACCGCGAGCAGGAGCAGGCGCACGTCTGCAGGCTTACGGGGGAGGTCAGAAGATGAACAAGTCCGAAAGAAACGCCGTGCCAGTGCAGGACGCGGCGGAGAGAATAAAGAATTTCGACGAAGTTGCAAAGGGTTTCACCCCCGAAATCGCGCTTGCCGAAGCGGCGCGTTGTCTGAATTGCAAGAACGCTCCCTGCACCAAAGGTTGCCCCGTGGGAGTGCGCATACCTAACTTTATTGCCGCTCTTCTGAACGACGGCGCAGACGCCGCCGCAGGCGTGCTGTTTGCGGACAACAATCTTCCCGCCGTTTGCGGAAGAGTGTGTCCGCAGGAAAATCAATGCGAAAAGTATTGTGTGCGCCGCGAAAAACTGGGCGGTTCGGTTGCAATCGGAGCGCTGGAAAGGTTCGTCGCCGATAACGCGGAGGTTGCCAAAACCGCCGCGGCAACGAGACAGTCGGCGAGGGTGGCTGTGGTCGGCTCCGGTCCCGCG
>USGA01000196.1 GCA_900554085.1 uncultured Clostridia bacterium
TGTAGTAGGAAGAGTTAATGCGGATGTGAAGGGTTCCGCTGTTGTTCTCGGCGTCATCGAAATAGTAGTCGCCCGTGCACCACTTGTTGCTCGTGTTTGCACCGTCCGAAGCGAACATACTCTCGGGGACCAATTCCATTTCCCAAACCGTTTCCGAAACGAATCTCACAAATCCCGCCCCGGGTACAAGGTCAAAAAATCTCGCGGTCTCGCCGTACGCCCACCAGGCGCCCCCTTCCACAGGTGCAAAAAAACCGCCTCCGGAAAGCGTCGCGAGAACTATCGCGGCACAAAGCAGCAATGACATAACGACAAGCAGGACTATCCATATCACGGATTCCTTCTTGCTCCTGATTCTTATACGGCTGTTGCTGTCGAGAGTTAACACTTGAAATCCCCCTATTCTCTCCCTTCTTCTCCCCCGCGCCCCCGCGTGCGGGTAGCGCCCGCGCGCCGCGTGAGAGTTTTGACTTTATTATATTACCACAGCGTGCGCATATCCGCAAGACAGTTTTTTCTGTTTTAACGTTGCTTTAATTCCCGAGGTTACAGTCTCGCCAGGAGATGTCGTATTTTCGGGCCTTTTGTCGTCTGCGGTTTGCCAAAATAGTTTACTCTTGACTTATTTTTCGCGAGGTTATATAATTCAGTCAACAAATCGCGCCGCGCAGCGGCATATCTCAACGGGGAGAAAAATTATGTCTTACATTTCCGAAGTCATCGAAGCCACAGCACGCAAAAACCCGGGTGAACCCGAGTTTATGCAAACAGTAAAGGAAGTTCTGCTTTCCCTTGCGCCCGCCGTCGAACACAACGAGAAAGTCTTGCGCAAAAACTGCATTCTCGAAAGAATGGTGGAGCCGGACAGACAGATTATCTTCCGCGTTCCCTGGCAGGACGACAAAGGCGTCTATCACGTAAACCGCGGCTTCCGCGTTCAGTTCAACAACGCAATCGGGCCCTACAAAGGCGGGCTGCGCTTCCAGCCCAACGTCAACCTTTCCGTGATGAAATTCCTCGCCTTCGAGCAGACTTTCAAGAATTCCCTCACCAGTCTGCCTATGGGCGGCGGCAAAGGCGGCAGCGACTTCGACCCCGCGGGCAAATCCGACGACGAAGTTATGCGCTTCTGCTACAGTTTTATGAACGAACTGTACCGCCACATCGGCTCCAGCATCGACGTCCCTGCAGGCGATATGGGCGTCGGCGGCAGGGAGATAGGATATCTGTTCGGCGCCTATAAGAAACTGACGGGCGTGTACGAAAACGGCGTTCTCACGGGCAAAGGTCTCTCTTACGGCGGCTCGCTCATTCGCCCCGAAGCGACGGGATTCGGCGCAACGTATTTCCTGCGGGAAGTGCTCGCTCACGGCGGCGAGAGCATAGAAGGCAAAACTTTCTGCCTGTCCGGTTTCGGCAACGTCGCGTGGGGTGCCGCGCTCAAGATAACCGAACTCGGCGGCAAAGTGCTCACTCTTTCCGGTCCCGACGGCTACATCTACGACCGTGACGGCGTGTCGGGCGAAAAAATCGATTATATGCTCGAAATGCGCGCCAGCGGAAGAAACAAAGTCAAGGACTATGCGGACAAATTCGGTTGCGACTTCGTGCCCGACAAGAAGCCCTGGGGCAACGTCAAAGCGGACATCTATATGCCCTGCGCAATGCAGAACGAAATCCGCATCGAAGACGCAAAGGCTATGGTTTCGCTCGGGGTCAAGTATCTCAACGAAGTTTCCAATATGCCCACCACCAACGAAGCGCTCGAATATCTGCAGCAGAACGGCGTGCTGGTCGCCCCCTCCAAGGCGGTCAACGCGGGCGGCGTCGCGGTCAGCGGTCTCGAGATGAGTCAGAACAGCGAACGCCTTGCGTGGAGCAAAGAGGAAGTCGACTCCAAACTGCAGGGAATTATGCGCGGAATTCACAACCAGATTATCGAAGCCCTCGACACCTACGGTATGGGCTACAACCTCGTCGCGGGCGCCAATCTCGCCGGCTTCAAGAAAGTGGCTGACGCGATGATAGCGCAAGGCATCAACTGAAGCAATCACGCAAAAACGATGTTTACAACAACAAAAAGCGTCGTCATCGGCGCTTTTTGTTTTCTCCGACCGCGCGGCATTTGCCCCGCAAATGAAGTCGAATGCGAGAAAATTTCCTGTTTCCTCCCCCACGGAAAGAAACGTGTAAAACCGCGATATTCCGATGAAGAACGCGAAAGAGCCGCCCGAACAGACAGGAGCGTACTTGTCGT
>USGA01000197.1 GCA_900554085.1 uncultured Clostridia bacterium
ACCTACGACGCCTGGTATTGGGCGCACCCGCCGGCCTATATGCCCGAAAACTGCAACCTCGACGACGTGGCGCATATAAAGAAATTCGTCGACATTCCCGTCGTATGCGCAGGCAGAATGAACGCCGTCACCGCATCGAAGGCAATCGCGGAAGGCAAAATCGACGGTATGGGAGTTGCCAGACAGTTCCTCACCGACGGCGCGTGGGTCAAGAAACTTGCCGAAGGGCGCGAAGAGGACATACAGCCCTGTATCTGCTGCCACAACGGTTGCTTCACTATGTCGAAATCCAAAGGCACGGGCAACACCGCTCCCCTTTCCGACGCGGGACATATGGCGCGTTGTGCTCTCAATCCGCTCACTATGCAGAATCACCGTTTCGACATAGTGCCCGCAAAAAAGAAAAAGAGAATCGCGGTAATCGGCGGCGGCGTTGGCGGTATGGAAGCAGCGAGAATAGCAACTCTCCGCGGACACTCCGTCACGATTTACGAAAAGACGGACAAACTCGGCGGCGTATTCATTCCCGCGGCGGCTCCCTCTTTCAAGGAAAAGGACCGCGCGCTGATAGACTGGTACCGTCGTCAGATAGCAAAACTCGGCATCGAAGTTAAATTCAACACCGAAATCACGGACGTTTCCACCCTCGGCGCCGACGAAATCATTATCGCCACGGGCGCCCGTCCCCGCAAACTCAACATTCCGGGCGCGGAAAAGGCGGTGGAAGCCATCGAATATCTGAACGGCACAAAACCCGTCGGGGACGACGTCGTGATAATAGGCGGCGGACTCACCGGCTGCGAGATAGCCTACGACCTCTATCTCAAAGGCAAACATCCGGTCATCGTCGAAGCGATGAACGACCTCATCACCACGCCGGGAATCTGCCTTGCCAACTCGTCTTACCTGCGCGACTTCTTCAACTGGAAAAAGGTTCCCGTATACCTCGAAAGCCGCGTAGAAAAAATCGAGGACGGCAAAGTAACGGTCGTAATGAAAGACGGTTCGCGTAAAGAGCCCAAAGCGGACACCGTCATTATGTCGGTCGGTTACGTTCCCGCTCCGCTCGTCAAAAAGGGTCCGCACATTCACGTCATCGGCGACGCCGAAAAAGTCGGCAATCTCCGCACCGTCGTGTGGCGTGCCTGGGAAATTGCCGAAAAACTCTGACGGCACGCCGATAAGCACGCAGTCGCAAATCCGCCGCAAGCGTCGACCCGCTGCCGTGCGGAACACGTAAAACAGTTTCAAATCAACACGAAAACCCCGTATCTAACGGGGTTTTTTGTTGCGAACCAGTCTTTTCGACGAGTTATTTTATCGGACGCTTTTGCAATCTTCGCCGCTTCTTTCGGCAGACACAGACAGCAACGACGTCACGTCAAAAGCCCGCGGAAATTCCGCGGGCTTTTTGTCGTTCGGAGTAACTTTTAGGTTACTTTCTGGGATTCTTGATGTTCGCCTGTGCCGCGGCAAGACGCGCGATGGGCACACGGTAGGGAGAGCAGGACACGTAATCGAGACCGATGTTGTGGCAGAACTCGATGGTGGAGGGGTCGCCGCCGTGCTCACCGCAGATACCAACATGGAGCTTGTTGTTTACAGGCTTACCGAGTTTGATAGCTGTTTCCATGAGCTTGCCAACGCCTGTCTGGTCAAGCTTAGCGAACGGATCGTTCTCGAAAATTTTAGCGTCGTAGTAAGCGTCGAGGAACTTGCCTGCGTCGTCTCTTGAGAATCCGAATGTCATCTGAGTAAGATCGTTTGTGCCGAAGCAGAAGAATTCAGCTTCCTTGGCGATTTCATCGGCTGTCAGCGCGGCTCTTGGAATCTCGATCATTGTACCCACCTCATACTTGAGGTCTGCGCCGGCTTCCTTTATTACTGCGTCTGCTGTTTCAACAACAAACTTCTTAACGTATTTAAGCTCCTTGATGTCTCCGATCAGCGGGATCATGATTTCAGGAACGATTGTCCAATCGGGGTGTCTCTTTGAAACTGCGATAGCAGCCTTTATAACAGCCTTTGTCTGCATTACTGCGATTTCAGGATATGTTACGGCAAGACGGCAGCCTCTGTGACCCATCATTGGATTGAATTCGTGAAGCGAAGCTATGATATTCTTTATTGTTTCAACTGACTTGCCCTGAGCCTTAGCAAGAGCTTCAATGTCAGCTTCTTCTGTAGGAACGAATTCGTGAAGCGGAGGATCGAGGAATCTGATTGTAACAGGGCAGCCTTCAAGCGCTTCATAAAG
>USGA01000198.1 GCA_900554085.1 uncultured Clostridia bacterium
GAATGCTGCGTTTGCCTCTCACCGACAGAATTATCCCCGTCGTTGCGGACGACTATGTCGAAATGGGATTCGGCACCGGTGCGGTCAAGATTACGCCTGCCCACGACCCCAACGACTTCGAACTGGGGCTTCGTCACAACCTCGAGGTTATCCGCGTGATAGACGACGGCGGAATTATGAACGAGAACGCCGGCAAGTACGCGGGTATGGACAGACTGACCTGCCGCAAGGCCGTTGTCGAGGACCTCGAAAAACAGGGGTATCTGGAAAAAATCGAGCCTTACGCGCACAACGTCGGCGAGTGCTACCGCTGCGGCGAGACGGTGGAAGCCATAGTGTCCAAACAGTGGTTCGTCAAGATGAAGCCGCTTGCCGAGCCCGCAATCAAAGCGGTGCGCAGCAAGAAAGTCGAGTTCATTCCCAAACGCTTCGAAAAGACCTATTTCAACTGGATGGAGAACATCAAGGACTGGTGCATATCCCGTCAGTTGTGGTGGGGACACCGTATTCCCGCATACTACTGCGACGACTGCGGCGAAATGACCGTCGCCAAGACCGCGCCCGAGTGTTGTCCGAAATGCGGAGGACGTCTCCGTCAGGACGAGGACGTGCTCGACACCTGGTTCTCCTCGGCACTGTGGCCCTTCAGCACCCTCGGCTATCCCCGCAAGAACAAGAATTTGTCCTATTTCTATCCCACAAGCGTGCTTGTCACCGCATACGACATCATATTCTTCTGGGTGGCGAGAATGATTTTCAGCGGAATCGAGATTATGGGCGAACCCCCGTTCTCCGAGGTGCTTATACACGGAATAGTGCGCGACCCGCACGGCAAAAAGATGTCAAAGAGCGCGGGCAACGGCGTTGACCCTCTCGAACTCATCGACCGTTACGGCGCGGACGCGCTGCGTTTCTCGCTTGCCACGGGCATCGCTCCCGGAAGCGACACGCGTTTCACCGAAGGCAAAATAGAGAGTTGCCGCAATTTCGTCAACAAGTTGTGGAACGCCAGCCGTTTCGTCGTTATGAACATAGAAAAGGACGACGACCTCACGTTCCCCGCAAAACTCAACGGCGCGGACAAGTGGATTCTCACCCGTCTCAACGACGTCGTGAAAGACGTCACCATCAATCTCAACAAGTACGAGATAGGTCTTGCCGCGGCCCGACTTTACGATTTCACGTGGACGGAATTCTGCGACTGGTACATCGAGATGAGCAAGCCCCTGCTTTACGGCGGCAACAAAAAGGACCATTCCCACGCCGTTGCTATGCTCACCTACGTGCTCACCGCGATTCTCAAACTCCTGCACCCCTTCATTCCTTTCGTGACCGAAGAGATATACTCCAAGTTCGCGCCCAAGGGTAGTGTGCTTATGGTGTCCGACTGGCCCGCCTACAACAAGAAGACGGTGTTCAGGAAAGAGGAAAGGCAGTTCGAATCCCTGCGCGAAACCGTGGTGGCAATCCGCAATATGCGCGCCGAGATGAACGTCCCCCCGTCCAAGAAGGTGGACGCATTCGTGGTGACAGACAATCCCTCTTTCGTGACGGGCGTCGCAGGATACCTCGAAAAACTGGCCGGATTGTCTTCCGTCACGCTCGTAAGCGGCAAGGACGAAGTCGAGGGCGCCGTGGCGTCCGTCGTAACCACGCTTGCCGAAGTGCTGGTGCCTCTCGGGGAACTTATCGACACCGACAAGGAAAGAGAGAGACTGCAGAAAGAAATCGCCTCTACTTCCGCCGACGTGGAACGTCTGTCCAAACTGCTCGGCAACGCCGCATTCGTGGCAAAAGCGCCGCAGAAACTTGTGGACGGCGAGCGCGAAAAACTGGCGCGTGCCGAGGAAAAACTCGCCAAACTCGAGGAAAAACTTGCGGCTCTCAGGAAATAAATTGCGGGAGATGTCGGAGATATGATGAAGTATACGAAGTCGGCGTTCACGTATTTCTTTGACAAGGGGCCATATCTGGTGCTCCTGTCAATCGTGCCGTCCTTGCTTACGGCGTTGCTCTTTTCGCCGACGGCGACTCTCGACTATCTCCTGGAATACCGCGACATCGTTTTCACAGACTTCGGCGCGATGTATTCGGACATTCACCGTCTGCCTTACAGCGTTTTCTACCTCGGCATCATCGGAATGATACTGTACGTGGCGGCATTTGCGCTGATGTTCGGAATCGTGGACAGGCATATGAGGATAGGGGAGTTCACCCTCTCTTTCCGCAGGGCGAAAACCCGCC
>USGA01000199.1 GCA_900554085.1 uncultured Clostridia bacterium
CCGTAAACGATTACGTACGCGAAGGCGTTTCTGTTCATAGAATAGAAATAAGCCGCCGTAATCTTGCTCACTGCCGTAAACAACGCGCTGCCCGCAAAGAACGGCAGAATTCTCGCCGATTCGTACGCCGCAAAATCGCCCGAGCCGAATACTTCGGGCACAAGATTTCTGCAAAGATACAGCACCGCGAAACAAACCGCCGCGACCGCCAGCGCCGTGGCGTACGCGTAATTGCGCAATTTCAGGGCGGAAGACTTGTCCCCCTCTCCCTGCACGACACTTATCAGCGGCTGAGCCCCGTCGCCTACGCCCTGCAACAAAAGCAGGACCACGCAGTAGACGTACATTATCACGGAATACGCCGCGACGTATGCCGAATTGCCGTAGACGAAAAGAAATTTGTTGAGGATTATGGTAATCAGTTGCGGACACAGCAAAACGCCGAACGGAGAACCGCCCACCTTGGTGATGTCGGCTATTTCACGGAACGAGAACCAGAAAACTCCTTTGCCCAGCCTGCGTATTTTGTATACCAGATACACCGCGCACGGCACTACCGTGACCACTTGTCCGATACCCGTCGCCACCGCCGCGCCGAAAATGCCCTTGCCGAGGTACTGCACGAACAACCAGTCCAGGAATATGTTGGAGACAAACCCCGCCGCCATTGCGCCCATAGCGCCGAACGACGCGCCGAAATTCCTGAGAAGCGGCACGCACCCCGTGGAGAATATCTGCACCGTGGCGAAACAAGCCAGAACGAAGATATAGGTGTCGGCGTATTCGTTGACTATGCCTTCCGCGCCGAAGACGTCTATAAGCGGAGCGTAAGCCGCAATCATAACGGCGGTTATCACCACGCTTGCCGCGAGCAAATAAATAAGGGTGTTGCCGAGATAGCGTTTCTCGGCTCGGGAATCGGCCCGCCCGCGCGCCATCGAAAGCATAACCGAACCGCCCATACCTATGCCGGTGCCCACTGCGTTTATCAGCGCGACGAGAGGATAAGCCACGTTGATTGCGGCAAGACCGTCGTCGCCGACGTTGTTGCCCACGAAGAAACCGTCCACTATGGAATACAATCCGGTGAACGCGAAAGCCGTCATAGACGGCAAAACGAAACGCAAGAATTTCTTCAACACTACAGCACCTGCTTGCCTGAACGAGCAATTTCCGCTACAGTATAAACGTTGAAGCAACTTTAATGTCAAGGAGTTGAACGGAGAAAATGAAAGTGGGCAAAAACGGCGGCGACAACCATATTTCTCGTATTGCGGACATGGTCGGGCTCAATGCGTCGACATTGCGGTTCTGGGAAAAAGAAAACCTCATCCGATTCGAGAGAAACTCCGACAACAACTACCGTCGTCCGTCCGTTCAGAATCTGTTGCAGGTATGGGATATTCTTATGTTCCGCAGTTTAGGCATACCGATTGCGGAGATAAAGTCCTGTTTTGACGCGGATATCGCAACTTTGCTCACCCTGCTCGACAAAAGCGAATCAGCCACGGAGCGCAGAATCCGCGAGTTGGAGGCTTCCCTGTCGCGCATAGCCGAACGCAAATCGGCGATACGTCGCGTGGAGGAATTGATTGCGGGCGAACCCGTCGTAAAATACGTGCGACTGCCCGAGGTGCGGCCGCTGGACTATGCGGACAAATCCGATATGGAACTTATGATTGCCGACTGCACCCTGACGGGGCTGACTATGGAAAGCGCCGACGCCGCCCCCGATTTCGTTGTGTTGCGCGACAATCCCGACACGGACGAAACCCTTTGTCTTGTCGGATTGCTCGCCGTCCGCACCGACACGCAGATACCTCTCAACGCCGACGCACTGTACGCGTCGGCACGGGCCCTCGGGTACGAGTGCGGCAGGCTCACGGGACGCGGAATACGTCAGGATTTTATGGAAGCCTGTCTGGAAGTGCGTCCCGCAGGAAATAGTGCCGACAATCGCGCGTTTTAGTTGTGCGCGGCGACAAAATATTGTATAATATCCACAATCGTACGGCTGAAGCGCAGAGCGCCCTGTATGGCGACTGTCAATCAACCGCCATACACTCAGGAGGACCTATGGACAAGAACTTCATCGAAAAGCAAGTTGCCGCCATACGCGAACAGGTCGGCGACAAAAAAGTGCTGCTCGGGCTTTCCGGCGGCGTCGACAGTTCGGTGTGCGCCGCACTCATTCACAAGGCCATCGGCAACAACCTCATCTGCGTTTTCGTCAACCAC
>USGA01000200.1 GCA_900554085.1 uncultured Clostridia bacterium
GGTCGGCGTACTTGACGAGAGTCGCGCTGTAGGACGCCTTGCCGGGAATCTGATGCAGAACGGTACCGCCCTCGCCCTCCAGCCACCTCCAGTCGCAGAGTTGATGCAGTTTGAAATCCGCGCTGTTGAGGAGATACATCGTACCGTCGGCGACGAATCTGTCGGCGACGAGGGGCACGCCCGCGTAGGAAAGCGCCTTGTAACCGCCGTCGAGGTTCATATAATCGAGGTTTGTACGGTTTGCGGCAAGGAAATCGACGTACTGTCTCCTGACGTCGAAAGAACACACGATGAAGTCGACGGTTCCGCCGGACACTTCCTCTATGACGTCTATAGCCGACTGAATTGCGGCGGGCGTAGCCTTGCCGTCGACGGCTTTGACATAGGGATTGAGGAAACTGTAGTCGGCGCGGTTGAGCCCGTAAATCTGTTCGGACTTGCCGAATATCGCCTCGAGTCCCGTCAGTTCGTTATCCTTGCTGCCCTGCACGTAAAGTTTGTAGCCCGCGCCGAGGGGGGAAGACGCCGAAGCAGACAGCCTGACGGTTCCGGCAGCGCGGTCAATGACGAGAATACGCGCGCCCGAAAGCGACGCCTCCTTGCTGCCGCCCGCATTGTAGACGTCCACGGTCATACCCTCCATAAGGGCTTTGACGCTGTCGACGGTGACGGTGTCGTTTGCGGAAGAAACGTTTGCGACGGTGGTGGCGATAAGTCCGCTGCCGTCACCGTACAGCATTCTGCCGAAATTGAACTTGCCCGCTTTGAGCAATCCGTCCATTTCGGCGTTGAGCAGGTTCACGAAAGCGCCCGCACTGTTCTGGGAAGCGCGCACCGCCTTGTCGGAAATCTCGATTTTGCCGAAAAGGTTTTTGAGAGTAAGCGTGAACTGCGCGTAATTGTTGCCGCCGCTTGCGGGCAGGGGGTCGGTCTCCGCGCCCGAACCGATACCGCCGTTGATGCCGTAAGGAGCGAGTTTCTTGATTTCCTTACCCCACACGTCGGCCGTGGTGTGACCTATCTTTGCAAGAAAGGGATTCACACCGACATTGAGTTGATCTGCCAAAACGCCCAGATAAAACGTCTTTAACGCCTTATCCGCATTGGAAATAGTTACCATAATTTTTCTCCTACAGATTTTCTTTCAAAAACAGACGTCCCGCTTCTTCTATGCTGGCGAGTTTTCTCGGAGGAAGAACGCCCGCCTGCCCTCCGTCGCCCATAACGACGGGAGGCGCGCCCTTGCGCAATCCCCTGAGATACTCCCCTATCACCGCCGCTCTGACGTCGGGGGAAGACAGCACGTAATCTTTCAGGAATTGTCCGTCGGCTACCAGTTGTTCGGGCGTGCGGTAAGCGGCGGCAAGCACTCTCACGAGCGCTTTGTAAAGGCAGTCTTTCTCTTCCGCCAGCGCGGGGTCAGACTTCAGTTCGCCCGCGATTTCGGGCGCGAATCTTTCCGCGGCGGGGAACGTCGCGAAAAAGCCTTCGACCTCGGCTCTCCACTGCTCTTCGTCGGGGCGGTGCGGCGCGGATTGCCTTGCAATTTCCCGCTCCGCTTCTTTCAGCCTCTGCGACTTCCGCGTAAACTCTTTCTCGAGTTCGTTGTACGCCTTCAAAAGTGCCTCGGGGGTCCCGAATTTTCCGAAGGGTCTGTCCGTGTTTTGCTCTTTGGTTCCGTCCTCCGCGGACGGTTTCACGTTGTGCGCGGCTTCGTCGGATTCCCGCGCGGCTTTCTGCGCGTCGTCCGCGGACCCGTCACCGTCGCGGAGCCCGTCGACGGCAATTGCCGCCGCCTTTTCTTCGGTTGCGGCGACGTCGGCGCCGCTCTTTTCCTTTTTTCTGTCTTTCATTGCACGCCTCCCAGTTTTTCTTCAAGGCTCTGCACACCCGTTGCCAGACCCGCGAATTCGCGATGTTTCCGTATGTGCGCCTCCACCCTTTCCTTGAACGCCGCATTCTTGTCGCACCGCGAGGACACCAGCAGTTTTGTGTGTTCGGCGATATGCAACGAGTGGTCGTCCAGCACGTTGGGGACGACGTCCGCGGTCTTGAGTTCGAGGTTCTTCACCTGCTCGCCCTTCAGCGTTTCGAAATGCTCCTGATGCTGTTTGTTGATACGGCTCGACGCGGCTTTGAAACGCTCCCAGAGCGCCTCCTTGTACTCATTGGCGACGGGACCCGTCTCGCGCCACTCGTCATGGAGTTTTTGCAGCTTGTGGAACG
>USGA01000201.1 GCA_900554085.1 uncultured Clostridia bacterium
GCTTCTCTGATGATGCAGTACATATCCGCCGACGACAACATTCAGCCCCTCGAGCAGGACGAAAACGTGTTGCCCGGCTCCGTCAACACCAATTATTACGGTTCCGTGCGCCTGCGCGACGGCGAGGTCTACACCGTTGTCAAGAAATACACCGAAGTCGTCCCCACTCTCGAGGAGTTCGGCGCGTCGGATATGGACATCATCAAGATGAATATGGTCGGCAACGCCGAGTTCGAAAACCTCGTTCTGCTGCCTCACAAGGAGAAGACGATGACTATGGAAGAAGTCATCGACTACACCGCTTCCCTCGACGGCGTCTACTGCATAAAGAAACGCGGCACGCTCAACTGGGTGTACAAGTACAAGACCAAGACCATACTCATTGTCAAGGAAAACGACGACCACAGCGGTTTCAAGGTGTCCGTCAAAGTCTACCCCGACGCCGCCTACAAACTCAACATCATATACAAGTCGCTTGAGGACAGCACCTTCCCCATAGGACCGTTCTGGTATATGTTCAACAATCTCCGCAACCTGCCCGGCAACGTCATCAAGTGGCTCATCTCGGAATCCTACAAGATTTCCAAATGGCAGCAGGTGCGTGCCGATATACTGCGCGACACACAGCCCCTCGAGCATTACGGCTACGACGTCCTCGCGCTCAGAAGCACCGTGCTGTCCGGGACCAAGGTCAAGGAATTCGACAAATTCGCCATCATCACCCAGACCGTCACCCCCGAAAACAAATATCGGACCGTACTCGAAACGGGCTTCGACGGAATCGACGATATGGACAAATACACCAAGGAATTCACGATGTTGGTGCCGCAGGCGGACAATCTCTCGTTCAGTATGCTCGCCAAAAAGAACGCAAGCGAAGCGCTCATCAACTCTTTCTGCAACGAAATGCCTATGATGTGCGTGAGCGAAGTTCCCGCAGCGCAGGAGGAGAACGCGGAAGTGGCGACCCGAATAGTACGCCGCTCTGCGACCGTGAAGAAAATCAAGAAATAATCTTCCTCCGCCCTGCTCTCGACGAGCGATAAGTATCAAAACAGTAAAAACGCGGATTTCCGCAAAAAACATAAACGCCGCAATCGCGGCGTTTATGTTTGCTACGCACCGACTCCGACAATTCAAACCGAAGCGGTAACCGTATAGGTGGCTCCTTCAAAGTTTCCCCGTGGCACACATTAACTTCTGCTTAGTGCTGCTGCGGTCAAGCCCTGACACGGTTCACAGCATAATGTTGCACGGGACCTTGCTATCAACGCTCCTTGTACGGTGCGGCCAACCATAAGAAAGGCCTCGGACGGCGTTCGACACTGCTATGGCGGATTGCAGTTCACAGGGCACCGCCGGCTCCCCGTCTAGCGTAGCCTTTGTAGTGTAGCATAACGCCAACCGTTTTGCAACTCAAATTTCGACGCGCGCACCGTCTTTCAATTTGTGTTTTTCTTGCCGCGCGCCCCTTGAAAACGGCTTGCCGCGGTGTTAGAATTACATTACTATGAACAAACGTATTTTGACCATTCAGGATTATTCTTCTGTGGGCAGATGCTCGCTCACCGCCGCCCTTCCCATTCTGTGTGCCTGCGGGCACGACGCCGTGGGGCTTCCCACTGCCCTGCTTTCCACACAGACCTACGGTATAGAAGGTTTTACCTACACCGACCTTGCTTTCAATATGCTGCCCTCCTACGAGCATTGGAAGAAACTGGGCATAGCATTCGACTGCCTTTACACGGGTTTTCTCGGCTCTATGGAGACCGTGGACGCGGCCATTGAAATCGCAACCGATATGAAATCGCGCGGCGCTGTCGTAGCAGTGGACCCCGCTATGGCGGAAAACGGTTCCCTTTACAAGATTTTCGACAACGCCTATCGCGACAAGATGTTCGAACTGTGCAAGATAGCCGACATCGTTATGCCCAATTTCACGGAAGGACGTATGCTTGCCGACCTCGATATGCCTCTCGAGCCGAACGAAGCCAACGCCAGAATGATACTCAACATTCTGCGCCACAAGGGTTACAAGCGCGTTTTGCTGTCCGGCGTGAAGGGTGACGGGGTGCAAGGCACGGCCACTCTCTCGGGCGGCAAAATCGCACTTCAGTACAACACCAATTTCGAGGCTTACATTCACGGCGCGGGCGACTGCCTTTCCTCGGCGTTTATCGGCAAACTTATGGCGGGAATGAGTTTCGAGCGCGCGGCGCA
>USGA01000202.1 GCA_900554085.1 uncultured Clostridia bacterium
GTTGTATTTTATATCATTACTCACCTTATTACCCTCACCCCGAGCCGATACAGAACATCTACAAAGCCTTCGCGTGGCTCAAACGCAACGCCACAAAATACAACATAGACGCCGAAGAAATTTTCGTGGGCGGCGAATCCGCGGGCGCGCACCTGTCGGCAATGGCGGGCGCGATTTCCTCCAACCCGTCCTACAACGCCCTTTTCGACCTGCCCGACGAAAGCCGTCATCAGAAAATCGCGGGGCTGGTGCTCAACTGCGGCGTGTTCGACCTCAGGAAAGCGCTCGGCATAAACTTCCGCAACATACGCCTCTACGTCCAGTCCTACTGCGGCGGAGTGCCTCTCGACGAAGTTTCCGAAGAAAAGTGGAAAGAGATTTCCCCCGTGCATTACGTAACCGCGGACTTTCCTCCCTGCTTCCTCGTATCGGCGGAAAGAGACGCGCTCGCGCCCCTCACGTTCGACCTGGCAAAAAGGCTGAAAACGCTCGGAGTGGAATACGCGCATTACCACGGAAAAGGTCGGGCTGCGGTGCACGCGTTCGCGGTCGTTCAAATTCTGAAAATCTCGCGAGAAGCAATGTTCGGAATAAAACGATTCCTCGTATCGCACACAAAACGCGGGCTTCTGCACTACATAAGAGCAAGATAAAACCCGTGTTTTGCCGTCAAACGTCGATATGCAGGCTTTGCCGTACAATAATAAAACGCGCCCTGCGGCGCGTTTTTTATTCGTCAATCCGAAGCGGAATTTTCAGAGCGCCACGGTCAGATACAGCCCGCCGAGAGCCGCCGCGAGAGTCGGCAAAGTCAGGAAAATTCCTTTCTTCACGAAGTGCTTGAAACGGAAATAGACTCCCTTGTGCTTGATAATCGACATCCACATTATTGCGGACATCGAAGCGACGGGGGTGAGCAACGAGCCCATATTGGAGCCTATTATCGTGGCAAACATCGCCTCGGTGAGATTGAGCCCCGTCATTTCGGAAAGTATGCCCACGAAGAACATACTCATCGGGAGATTGTTCATAAGGTTGCTTGACGCAGCGGACAACGCTCCGAAGGTCCAAAGAGAATATTCGTTGTCGAACACGGCGGCAATCTTGCCCGTTATTCCGTTGTTCATAAGCGACAACACGACAACGAACATAGAAAGCAGGAAAGGCACCAGGTGCCACGGCATACGCTTCGCGGTCTTCGCGAGAGGGTGCAGGGACTGTTTCTTGGCAAGGAAACAAATCGTCGCCGCCAGCATCACCGCCGAAGCGGAGCAAAGACATATCAGCCACATCGGCACGGATATGTAGGACGAAGCGATGAGCAGGACCGTACACACGCCCAGCCCCGTCACGCCGACGACGAGAGCGGGCACGTTACGTATGGAGACTTCGAGTTCGCTGGCCGCAAGCGGGGCTTTGAGGTCCTTTCTGAACATAATGAGCAACAGCGAAAACGACACCACCGCCGCAAACACCGTCGGCACCGCCATAACCGCCACGTAGTCGAGGAAGCCCACGCCGAAATACGTCGCCACGTAGACGTTGGTCGTATTGCCTATCATCAGGAACATACTCCACGTGTTGGCGGCTATGTACTCCATAAACACGTACGGCACGGGATTGATGTTGCTGTTCTTTGCGAAATAACAAATGAACGGCGTGAAGGTCAGCACTATCGTGCTGTTTGAAGTCACCAGTGTGACCAACGAGATGATTATGTAGAGCAAGACGAACAGTTTGAGTTGGCTCGTCCCCGCGTGTTTCATAACCTTTGCGGCGAGATACTTGAAAAAACCCACCCTGTCGAGATAGACCGACATAGCGCTCATAGACAGAAAAATGGCCAGCGTTTTGAGCGGATTCATATCCGAATCGCCGAAAAACTGGTCCGCCACCTGTCCCGCGGGCACCTGAGAGGTCGCCACCAGTACCACGGCGCAGACGAAAGGCACCACCCAGTACAGGTGGATTCTCAATTTGCCGAGTCGCACTTTGGCATTGGTGGCCGTGCATATCACTACGCTGAGGCAGGACAGGCACAGCGCGGCAATGGACAGCGCCATATATTCGTAACCTCTGTTAACCGCATTAAGGGTTAATATATTATATCAACGTACGCGCGTCTTGCAACAACATTTGTAAAAAAATTGTAAAAACGCGCGTTTTCATCTTTTTTCTCTCCCCTGCCGGGGGAACCGTCCGCTCTTCGCGATGCGC
>USGA01000203.1 GCA_900554085.1 uncultured Clostridia bacterium
CAGATAGTGGAGAAACTGCCGCCCCCCAAAGGCGACCCCGACGCGCCTCTCAAAGCGCTCATTTTCGACAGTTACTACGACAATTACCGCGGCGCAATTTCAATGGTGCGCATTATGGACGGGACCGTGAAAGCGGGCGACCGCATCAAGATGTGCGCCACCGGAAAAGTGTTCGAAGTGGTGGAAGTCGGCGTGTACGCGCCGAGTATGAAACCCGTCCCCGCATTGTCGGCCGGCGAGGTCGGTTATATCGCGGCGAGCGTGAAAAACGTCGCAGATACCGCTGTCGGCGATACGATTACCGGAGCGGACAGACCGACGGATTCGCCACTTAAAGGATACAAAAAGGCAACTCCAATGGTCTATACGGGTATTTACCCCGCCGACGGAGCCAAATACAACGACCTCAAGGAAGCCCTGTTGAAATTGCAACTCAACGACGCCGCGTTGTCGTTTGAACCAGAAAACAGCAAGGCGCTCGGATTCGGATTCCGTTGCGGTTTTCTCGGGTTGTTGCATATGGAGATTATCGAGGAGAGACTCGAGCGCGAGTTTGACCTCGACCTCATCACCACCGCGCCCGGGGTGTCGTATCACGTCACCAAGACAAACGGCGAAAAACTCATTGTGGACAATCCCACCAATCTGCCTGCGCCCACGGAAATCGAAAGCATAGAGGAACCTATGGTCAAAGCCGTGGTTTACACTCCGCCGGAATATGTGGGGCAGATTATGGAACTGTGTCAGGACAAGCGCGGGATTTTCGTCGATATGACCTACATCGATACGGCGCGCGTGCAACTGACGTACCGCTTGCCTCTCAACGAGATAATATACGACTTCTTCGACAGCCTGAAGTCCCGCACACGCGGCTACGCCTCGCTCGATTACGAGGCGGACGGATACGAGAAGAGCGACCTGGTGAGGCTCGACCTGCTCATCAACGGCGATATGTGCGACGCGCTTTCTCTCATAGTGCACAAGGACAGGGCTTACGCAAGGGGGCGCGGTATTGCCGAGAAACTCAAGGAAGCCATTCCGCGGCAACTTTTCGAGATACCCATTCAGGCGGCAATCGGCGGAAAAATAATCGCGCGCGAGACGGTCAAGGCACTCCGCAAGGACGTACTTGCCAAGTGTTACGGCGGCGATATTTCGCGAAAGAAAAAACTGCTCGAGAAGCAGAAAGAAGGCAAAAAGAGAATGCGTCGCGTCGGCTCCGTCGAAGTGCCCAGCGAAGCGTTTGTCAGCATACTCAAAGTGGGCGACGACAACTGAGCGACAAAAGACGACGGCGGTCGGCGCGGTGTGCGTCGGCGCGTTCGTTCCCGAGCCCTGATTTCACACGTATGGAAATTTACGTCCACATTCCGTTCTGCAAAAGAAAATGCGCCTATTGCGATTTCGCTTCCTATGCGGGCACGTCGCCCGCCGACAGGAGCGGTTATCTTGCCGCGCTCGGAAAAGAGATTGCGCTGGGCGGCGAAAAATTCCGCGACAGGCACATCGACACCGTATATATAGGCGGAGGCACGCCCTCGCTTCTGGAAGGAAACGAAATAGGACGTCTGACGGAATCGCTTGCCGCGGAGTTTCCGCATTTTTCCCCCGAAGAAGTCACTATAGAGGTCAATCCCGAAAGCGTGAGTGCGGAAAAACTGGAAGCGTACCGCGCGGCGGGTATAAACCGCATAAGTATGGGGGTGCAAAGTCTTGACGACGACAATCTCGCCGCAGTGGGCAGATTGCACGGTGCGGAGGAAGCGCTCGCGAAACTGGCGCTTGCGGGAAGATATTTCGACAACGTGTCCTGCGATTTCATAATCGGTCTGCCGTTCGATACTCCCGAAAAGGTGAAAAGCGAACTCGAAGCGGCGGCGGGACTGGTGAAACACGTTTCCGTTTACGAACTGACCCTGGAGAGCGGCACTCCGCTGGCGTTCGCGGCGGAACGCGGGGACGTCGCCCTTCCTTCGGACGACGAAACGGCGGATTTGCTGGAGTGTGCCGTCGACGTGCTGGCGGGTAACGGGCTCGAAAGATACGAGGTTTCCAATTTCGCACGTAAAGGTTACGCGAGCCGTCACAATTTCGGATACTGGACGCGCGAGGAATACATCGGTTTCGGGGCGGCGGCACATTCTTTCTTCGGCAGGAGCGCCGAAAGCGCGAAACGGTGGGGCAGGCGCGTGGCGAACGCGCGTTCGCTG
>USGA01000204.1 GCA_900554085.1 uncultured Clostridia bacterium
TGAAGAAAACTATCGTGCATATCGACACGGTAACGAGAAAGTTAAACACGAAATACGCGCCCAGCAGCACGCTTTTCTTCATAGGTGCGGCGAGAAAATCGTTCACTACGCCGCGCTCGCGGTCGCCCACCATAACGTTGTTGGCGGAGAACGATACGGTTATGCACGCGGTGCCCAGAACGCCCGCTATCATCCAACTGTCCACGAAAGCGTTGACCGCCTTTTCGTCCACGGTACCCGCGGGAAAATATTCCATAAGAGCGTCTGTCTGCAGGTCGCCGAGGAAAAGGACGTAAAGCAGAAATACGATTATGGGCGCCAGCAATGCGAGAAAAACGCTCAGCCCGTCCTTGAAGAACACGCCCATACAACGGCGCACGGTGTAACCGAGAGCGAGAAAATCGGAACGGAGAGTCTTCATATCACTTTCCCCCTTCCGTCAGACTGTGCCCCGTTACATTGAGGAACACGTCGTCCATATCGCCCTTGACCACCTCGAAATCGGAGGTGATGTCGGGGTGCGCGAGAATGAAGTCGCGCGCCTCCTCGGTGCCCGTTGCGCTGATTTTGTAACAATCGCCCTCGCGCCTGAACTTCCTGCCCTCGCGCGCCAGCAGTTCTTCCGTCTCGGCACTCTGCGGCAGATAAAGTTTGATGTAGTCGGCGGAATAATCGTTCTTGAGTTCGTTCGGAGTGCCGCGCGCAACGATTTCGCCGCCCTCCATAATCACAACGGTGTCGGCGTCGTTTGCCTCCGCCATATAGTGCGTGGTGAGGAAAACCGTCATACCCGTCTGTTCGCGTATGAAATGCACGACGTCCCACACCCGTCTTCTGGTCTGCGGGTCGAGCCCAGTGGTGGGTTCGTCCAGAAAAAGCAGTTCGGGACGGTTGATAAGCCCGCGCGCGACGTCGGCACGACGGCGCTGCCCGCCCGACAGTTTTCCGTAAGGGCGCTTCACGAAGTCGCCGAGTTCGAACAGTTCGGTGAGTTCGGCGAGACGTATTTTCCATTCTTTGCCCGTAATGCCGTACAACGCCGCGCGGGAAGTGAGATTCTCCCTGACGCTGAGACGGTCGTCGAGTACGGACTGCTGAAACACTATTCCTATACGCCGCTTTATCTCCGCGGCCTTGCGGTCGAGGTCCAGCCCGCATATCGTCGCCTTGCCCGAGGTTTTCCTGAGCGTGGTGCAAAGAATGTTTATCGTGGTGGATTTGCCCGCGCCGTTAAGCCCGAGAAAGGCAAACAGACTACCTTTCTCGACCCGGAAGGAAATGCCTTTCACGGCGCGTACCTCGCCGTAATTCTTGACGAGGTTTTCCACACGGATAATCGTATCCGTCCCCGATGCGGGGCAGATAGTGCTTCCGTTCATAAACTTTCTCCGAGGATATTTATTCGGCGAGTTTGTTATCGATGAAATTCACCACGTCCGCCATAGTGCGCATCTCGGACACGTCCTTGTCCCCTACGGTGACGCCGAACTCCTCTTCGACGCTCATCAGCATATCCACTATGTCGAGGCTGTCGCAGCCGAGGTCCTTTATGATGTCGCTTTCGGGCTTGATGAGAGCGGGGTCGATACCGATTTGCTCGACTGCCATTGCCTTCAGTTTTTCGAAAATGTTGTTGTTCATAAAAAACTCCTGTATGCGCATAAACGCGCTTTATTGATGTTTTGATACGGATAAACTCCGTTTTTTGTCAAAGACTGTTTCACGTCTCCGAACCGCGGGTCGCCCGCGCAAAGGGGAAGTCACTCCGAAGATTCCCCGCTCCTCACCTCGGAAAGGTCTATCATATATGCGACGATGTCCTGTTCCTCGGCACACACGCAAGCGTCGTAATCGTCAAAGACGTCGAAGTGCTCGAAATGCGCGTCCTCGGGTATGGGGGCGCGGAAGTCCTTGAGACCCACCCCGGTGAATTTGAGATAACTCTCCCGCTCCGTCCACTTGCGGAAAAAGTCGCCTTCGTCTTCCGCCTCGATGAACGAAAACTTGGAGTAATTGACGGGGCGTATCTTCTCGATGTCCACGCCTATTTCCGTGTGCGAAATCCCCACCATAACGACGCCGTGGGAATGGGACACGGAAAAGTGTGCGGGCACGCCGTCTCCGAAACGGGGTTTCTCGCCGTAAGCGCGGACAATCTCCACCTTGCGGGGCAAAGAGTTTTTCGCACCCGTAATATCGGCGT
>USGA01000205.1 GCA_900554085.1 uncultured Clostridia bacterium
GTCTCCAGCGAAACAAGCCCCAGCACGGCGTCAAGGTGTTTTTCCTCTACGTCCTGCGTCACTCCAAGCGCGGCACAGGCGCGCGCGACCGTCCTCTTGGCAAGCACGGGCACATCGAAGACCCCGAGCGCCACCCTCGCTTCGCCGCCTGCGACTTCGGGATACGGCGCGTGGGCTTCTATGAAATCGTCGGCTTCGGCGGCGTGCCGGGCAAGCCTTGCCACCGCCTCGTTGACCGCGGGGTAACGTTCCTTTATTCTTTTCAGTTCCGCACGCAGGAAATTTCGGGTGTAACTCTCGTCGGAGTTGGTCTCGTCCTCGACATACGGCAGACCGCGTTCGTTCACGAACGCGTCGATTTCGGCACGCGGAACCGAGAGCAACGGCCTGATGTAACTGCGCGAAGTTTCGCTCATTCCGCGCAAGCCCTTGATACCCGTGCCGCGCAATATGCGCATAAGCACCGTTTCCGTCTGGTCGTCGGCGTGATGAGCAAGCGCCACGAAATCGCACCTGCCCTCTCCCAGCAGTCGGTCGAACACGGAATATCTGAGTTCCCGCGCCGCCTGTTCCAGGGTCAGTCCGTGTTCCGCCGCGTAAGCGGGCGCGTCCACGGGAAACGACAAAAGTCCGATACCTCTCCGCCTGCAGAAATCCTCGGCAAAGGCGGCGTCTCGAAGAGAATTCGCGCCTCTGATTCCGTGCTCGACGTGCACGGCGAAAAAGTCCGTCCGCGCGGACAGGAAAAGTTCCGCAAGCGCGACGGAATCGCGCCCGCCCGAAAAGGCAAGCGCCACGCGTGCGCCCTCGGGCACGCGCAGGCGGAATTCTTCTCCCGATGTCGTTTTCATAGGCTAAGTATAAAACAAAGCGCGGCGTTTGTCTACACCGCGCCGCGTCTAAAAAGGTTGAAATCGCAGCCGTTATTCCGTGTAATAACGTTTCCAGTCGGCTATATTTTCCGCCGTCACGCCATACTCGGCGAGAAGGAAATCCTCTATCGTGGCGTATTTGTCGAATATTGCGTTCCACGCCCTGTCGAAAAGTTCCTCGTGCACGCGACTGTTGTAACGCACGCATTCGTAGAACTTGTCCGAGAGGCGAAGGGGCTTGACCAGTTTCATAAGCCGCGCCGTTTTGCCCGTCTTGCGGTTGTTGGAGCGCATATACTCCTCCAGGGCCTGCCGGCGGGTGCGTCCGAGGGCGAGTTCTATTATCATCGCGGCGACCCCCGTCCTGTCCTTCCCCGCCGTGCAATGGAAGGCGATGGTCTTGCCCTCGTTCATACGTGAAAAGAGTTCGCTGTAGGCGTGCTTTGCATAAGGCATATATTCGTAAGCGTCGCGCACGCCGTCCATAATCTCGTCGAACTGAGCGTCCGTGCAGGACAACATAGCGAAACACGATTTGCGCGTGGGTGCCAGAATACGGAATTTGGTGTCTCCGAAAACCGAAGCGTTGACATACTCCACCCCTTTGGGTAGTTTGTCGGGTTTCTCTTTGACCTCTTCGGGTATTCTGAAATCTATGACGCAATCGAGGCCGAGCGAAGCCAGAAACCGCTTGTCGTCACCGTTTTTCGGACGGAGTTTGCAAGTCCTGTAAAGTTTGCCCGCCTTAATGACGCCGCCCGAGGGAAGTTCCAACCCTCCCATATCCCTGAAATTGCTGAAAGTCACTCCTTTACCCATAGTGCGATTATACCCCACCGCCCCCCTGCGACGCAAGTATTAAAAAAGATGAAGAACGACTATTCGCGTTTGCCGTGTTGTTCCGAAACGCGATTTGGTATAAAATAAAATTATGAAACGGAACGGCACAGACAAAGGCGAATGGAAAAAGACGGCTCGGAAGATACGCCGTTTCAACGAAAAACTGGTCTACGACCTGAAGTTCGCCTATGTCCGCACGGGACATATCAAAAACGAATTCCTCGGTTTCCTGACCGTGTTCAACGCAAAGCGTTCACGCCTGGTGAGGACCGAGCGACACGTCCGCTACGATGAGGAAAACGAAAGACTTTATCTCAACATCTACTACCGTCGCGACCGCAAGCCCTCCGAGAAAGCCCCCGTATTCGTTTACATACACGGCGGAGGCTGGATAGGCGGGCTGCCCGAAACACGCGAAGCCTTCAACACCAAGATAGCCGAAGCGGGTTATTTCGTCGTCTCGCTGTACTACGGTCACTCACCTTA
>USGA01000206.1 GCA_900554085.1 uncultured Clostridia bacterium
GGCCGCCATAACGGCAGCGTCGCAGGACGGGAAAATACGCGTCGCCGCGTCGAACATATCCTGCGTGCTTTTCACGCGGATAACCTCAGCGGCGTTTCCGGGTGCGGGAACGTCCGTCCTTCCCGCAACGATTATCACTTCCGCGCCGCGTTCGGCCGCCGCTTCGGCAATGGCAAAACCCATTTTTCCGCTGGAGTGATTGGTGATTACTCGCACGCCGTCGATGTTTTCTTCCGTTGCGCCTGCGGTGACAAGCAGCCGCCTGCCCGCGTAATCGCGCTTCGGTTGCAACACGTCCAGAACGGCCGAAACTATTTCGGCAGGCTCCGCCATTCTGCCCTTGCCCACATCGCCGCAAGCGAGTTTGCCGACGTTGGGCTCCACAATCAGCACGCCTCTGGAACGCAGCGTGGCGAGATTTTCCTGCGTCGCCGCGTCCTCGTACATTGCCGTATTCATTGCGGGGGCAATCATTCGCACGCTTTTGGTCGCCAGCCACACGGTTGACAACATATCGTCGGCAATGCCGCGCGCAAATTTCGCGATGACGTCCGCGGTTGCCGGTGCGACGAGAAGGACGTCGGCTTTTTTGGCAAGAGAAACGTGTCTGACGTCGAATTCCTTTCGCTCGTCGAACATACCGCGCACCACGGCGTTACCCGACAGGGTTTCGAAAGTGAGAGGCGTGACAAACTCCTCGGCGTTCTTCGTCAAAACGACGTCGACGGCAGCGCCGAGTTTCCTGAGCGAGGATACGACTTCGCAACTCTTGTATGCGGCGATTCCACCCGAAACGCCGAGCACAACGTTCTTACCGTAAATCATCAGTCGCGGACTATCTTGATTTTGCCTTCGTAGATTTCCTTGCAGGCAAGCGTGACGGGCTTTTCGCCGCTCTTTTCGAGATAGGCGCTGTCGCTGGTCAGCAGTTCCCTGGTGCGTTTAGCCACGGCGCAGGTAAGCGCGTAGCGGCATTCCGCCTTTTTGATGAGTTTGTCGATTGGGGGGTCAATCATCATAAATTCAGTCCTCCGAATGGAATATGTCCAGATTCTCCGCACGCGAAGTGCGCAGGTGTTCGCTTTTTATTATCCCGACTATTTCCTCGGCGCAGGTTCGGGCAACGCTGTTGGTTACCGCGTAGTCGTAATCGGGAATGCTGCGGCTCTCGGTCTCTATTTCCTTCAGACGGCGCGCAAGGCTCTCCTCGCTTTCCGTTCCTCTTCCGATAAGACGGGCCTTGAGAGCCTCCAGAGAGGGCGGGCAAACGAATATCGTCACGCAGTCGGGATAGATTTTCTTCATATTCGCCGCACCGACGACGTTTAATTCCATAAGAATATCCACGCCGTTTTCTATGGGCTTGTCTATTTCGCTTTTCAGAGTGCCGTAGTAGTTGGTGAATGTGCGGGTGTGTTCCACGAATTCCCCGCGCGCTATTTTATCCTCGAACTCTTCCTCGGTGAGGAAGAAATAGTTGACGCCGTTTTCCTCGCCCTGACGGGGTTTACGCGTTGTGCAGGAGACGGAAAACTTGAGGGTGGGAAGCGCGTCGAGCACCATCTGAATGACGGTGCCTTTGCCCACTCCGCTGAAACCGGATATGACCACGAGAAGTCCTTTTGCCATACTCACTCCACATTCTGCGCTTGTTCGCGGATTTTTTCTATGTCGTTCTTGATAGCCAGCACTCTTTCGGTAATGCGCAGGTCGTTTGCCTTGCTGCCTATGGTGTTGGCTTCGCGGTTCATTTCCTGCACGAGGAAATCTAGTTTGCGCCCTACGGGAGCCGTGCTCTTCAGATGCGCCCTCATAGCCGCTATGTGCGCCGTAAGACGGCTGATTTCCTCGTCTATCGCGCATTTGTCGGCAAACAGAGCGACTTCCGTCGCGATTCTGCTCTCCTCGGGAAGATTGTCACCCAACGCTTCACGTATGCGCGCGGCGAGTTTGGCGCGGTAGTCCGCGACGACCTGCGGCGCGACGGAGGCAATTTCTCCCAGCGCGCTCTCGATTGCGTCGAGTTTTGCGCTTATATCCGCGACCTGGGTTGCCCCCTCTTTTTCCCGCATAGCGACAAGACCGACCAACGCTTCGCCCAACGCCTCGAGGACGACCGATTTTGCGGTTTCGTCGTCGATTTCGGCGGCC
>USGA01000207.1 GCA_900554085.1 uncultured Clostridia bacterium
TTGCCGAGGCTGTTGCCCATACAATGCGCGTATTCGCACTGAATGAAGGGCTTGTCACGGTACATATACGGCATAAGAAGATGTCCCGCGGGATTCCACAGCGCTCTGCTGTGATAATGCGGACGGTTCTTGCCGATTTCGTCCATTTGTTCGAGTTTGGTGTACATCTCGCTGAGCATATCGGACACGGTGACGAGGCCGTCGGCTTCGTAATGAATAGGACGGGTTTTGTCAAGCGCGAGCGCAGTCTCTTTCATAGCGGAAAACGCTCTGCCGCCGTCGCCGGACTCGTTGCCGAGAGACCAGAAAAGGATACAGGCGTGATTGCGAAAAGTACGCACCATATTTTCCATACGGTGGCAGCAATGCTTGACGCACCACGGTTTACTGCGCGGAATGGCGTGAGCCAGACCGTGGGTCTCGAGGTTGTTCTCGCTCATAACCATAATTCCGTAGCGGTCGCACAGGTCGTAGAAATCGCGGGAGTTGGGATAGTGCGAGGTGCGAATGCTGTCTATGTTGTTGTTGCGCAGTATGATTATGTCGCGCTCGTTGTCTTCGCGAGTGACGGCGTGACCGCGTTCGGGGTGGAACTCGTGACGGTTGACCCCGCGGATTTTAATTTGCTTGCCGTTGAACAGAATCATCGGTTCGTGCTCGTCGGTCTTGCCCACGATTTCGATTTTGCGGAAACCGAAATTGAGCGCTCTCATATCGGCGAAGTTACCCTCTCCGTCGGACAAAATGACGTACAGTCTGTAGAGATACGGATTTTCCGCGCTCCAGAGAGAGGGATTGTCGACCTTCGCGGAGAACAGAGCGACAGCGTCGCCGCCGTCGGCGATGTCCGCAAAATCCAGCGTGCCCGCCGCCACCTTGTTGCCCTTGGCGTCGGTCAGAGTCACAAGGGCTTTGCACCCCTTTGCCGCAACGCCTCTGGCGTCAACCTGCACGCCGACCTTGAAAAGCGCGCTCGAGAAATCGTGTCCGTCGAATTCGGCACGCGCATAAATGTCGGCGACGCGCACGCGGGGCACGAATATGAGTTCGACGTCGCGGAATATACCGCTGAGACGCCACATATCCTGGTCCTCGAGATAACTGCCCGTGGTGTAACGGTAGACGATTATCTTGATTTCGTTCTCGCCGTCGCGCACGAAAGCGGTTATGTCGTATTCCTGATAGTCGAATGAGGATTCGCTGTATCCGACAAATTCACCGTTGACGTAGACCTCGGCACCGCTGTTGGCGGCGAACTCGACGTGGACTCTGCCCTCGCGTTCCTCGGGAGTGAGCGTGAATTTGCGCATATACACGCCGCAAGGATTGTCGGTGTCGTCTATCGCGGGCATCTTGCAAAGATTGGTGCAGATGGGATAGGGATAACGGATATTGGTATAGATGGGTTTGTCATACCCCTCGAATTGCCAGTTGGAAGGCACTTTGATTTTGTCCCACTCCGCGGGGGAAACGTCCATAAGGGTAACCGACGGATAGAACTTGAAGTTCCATTCCCCGCCGAGACTGCGCTTTTTGGCGGAACCGTCGCGTCCCAAGGGATAACCCGCACCGTGCTTGGGAAGAGTGTTCACTGCGTACGTATCGGGATTGTTGTAGTATTTCATAATTTCTCTCCTTGATTGCGCATTGTATTTTCACGCGACCGACACGGTCGGGTTCAGTTTTCGGGAATAAAGAGTATGCGGCGGCAGTTCGGGCATTCCGCATAATCTCCGGGATTGCGGAGTTTTCCGCGGGTGTCACCCGACACTTCCATAAAGCAACGCCCGCACGTGCCCGCGTCTGTGCGGTACGGCACGAACGCCGGCATTTTCTTTGCCGCACGCAAGGAAGCGTACAGTTCCATAATCTCGGCGGGAACGCCTTTCTTCAGAGCCTCGAGTTCGGCGTTGAGTTGCTTGACCTTGGGCTGAACGGTGGCGATATACGCGTTGTACGCCGCGTGCGCCGCCTTGTACGCCTCGGAAGCCTTGATACCCTGCTCCCAGGTGCGCTTGTATTCGGCGCCGATGCCGTCGATACGTTCGCCCGTCTTCGCAATTTCCTTTTCGAGCGCGGCTATCTCGTCGCTTATGGCGGTTATCTGGCGGATATAGTAATCGGCTTCGTTGACGTTG
>USGA01000208.1 GCA_900554085.1 uncultured Clostridia bacterium
GCTTCGACGTGGTCGACTACTACGGCACCGAGGAGCCGGATAGAAGAGCCATGATATGGGTGGGCGCAGACGGCGAAGAAAGGATTTTCACTTTCTCCGATATGATGCGCAAATCCGCACAGGCGGCGAACTATCTCAAGTCCCTCGGCATTATTAAGGGGGACAGGGTGCTCCTCGTCCTTCGCCGTCATTGGGAGTTCTGGCCGATTATCGTCGCACTTCACAAAATAGGGGCGATTTCCATTCCCGCCACCGACCAGTTGAAGGAAAAGGACTTTGTGTACCGTTTCGACGCGGCAGGCGTGAAAGCGGTGATATGCACCACTTCGGGCACCGTCATAAACGAGGCGGAAAAAGCCGCGGCAAAATGTCCGCAAGTGACGGTAAAGGTTTCCGTCGGGGCAAAAAAGGACGGTTGGCACAATTTCAACGAGGAAACCGAGGCTTTCCCCGAGGTCTACGCCCGTCCCACCGACGGCACGGCGCCTATGCGTGACGAACTGATGCTGATGTACTTCACTTCGGGCACGACCGCATATCCCAAAATCGCCGCGCACGAACATACCTACGCGCTGGCGCATTTCCTCACCGCGAAATGGTGGCACAATGTCAGAAAAGACGGCATTCATTTCACCGTTGCGGAAACGGGCTGGGGAAAGGCCGTGTGGGGCAAACTGTACGGCCAATGGCTGTGCGGCGCCTGTGTGTTCACCTACGATTTCGAGAAGTTCGACCAGGAAAAACTGCTCGGAATGATAGAGAAATACCGCATCACCACATTCTGCGCTCCTCCGACCATCTACCGCTTTATGATAAAGGCGGACCTCACCAAGCACGACCTTTCTTCGCTGCAGTACATCACCACCGCGGGCGAAGCGGTCAATCCCGAGGTGTTCAATCAGATGAAAGCCGCCACGGGACATTCGCTTATGGAAGGCTTCGGGCAGACGGAGACCACGCTCACGATTGCCAACCTTGTCGGAATGACTCCCAAGCCCGGCAGTATGGGCAAGCCCACCCCCATTTACAAACTCAAACTCGTGTCTGCCGACGGCAGCGACACCCCGATGGGCGAGGCGGGCGAAATCTGCATCGATATCAGCGAGGGCAGACCGTACGGACTTTTCCGCGAATACTATCGCGATGAGGAAAACACGAAAAGTGTTATGCACGACGGACTGTATCACACGGGGGATATGGCGTACAGCGACGAGGACGGATACCTGTTCTTTGTCGGGCGCACGGACGATATAATAAAGTCCAGCGGTTACCGCATCGGACCGTTTGAAATTGAAAGCGTGCTTATGGAACACCCCGCTGTTCTGGAATGTGCCGTTACCGGCGTGCCCGACCCGACGCGTGGTCAGGTTGTCAAGGCGACGATAGTCCTGACCAAAGGCTATACCGCCGGCGAGGAACTCGCCAAAGAAATCCAGCAGTTTGTCAAAAAACTCACCGCACCCTATAAATATCCGCGCATTGTGGAGTTCGTTGCCGAACTTCCGAAGACTATATCGGGTAAGATTAGGCGCACCGAACTCCGCAAGTAAAACCGCGCTGTTTGGCGTGGTGCGGCGTTAACTTAAACGCCCGCGAGCAGTCACATACGGAAAGTATGCTCCTGTCCGCGGGCGTTTGGTTTCCTTGTCTGACGCTCAAATATCGCGGTTTTACCGTTCTTATCCTTTGGTCGGGGTGTTCTAAGAGGTCCCCGCAAACATCGCCGTAGGCGATTCTGTGGGGTGAAAATACGCTCCTGTCTGTTCGGGCGGCTCTTTTTTTGTTTTTAATTGAATATCGCGTTTTGCCGTGCATTATGGACTGGGGCGTCGTTTTACCCTTTGCAATGGTGCTGCTTATATCTGTAGGAACGGCGCTGCGGCAGATAAAATTTACAACAGCACGTATCGTGTTTTGCGGAGTGGATAAAACGGCGACCGCGGGCGAGCGCGGTGACTTGCGGGCTTAAACAAAACACGAAACGTGTTAATATTGAATTTTGAACAGTTGAACCTGTCGAAAAGCGAATGCCGAGCGAATGCCGAATGGACAATCTGTTCGTGCGGCAATGCTTGCGCCGTGATGAAAGCGGGCGACTTGCGCG
>USGA01000209.1 GCA_900554085.1 uncultured Clostridia bacterium
AGTTCTACGCTTCCGTCCGTATAGACATCAGGAAAACGGAATCCATCAAGGACGGCAGCGACGTGATAGGCAACCGCGTCAAGGCCAAAATCGTCAAGAACAAGGTCGCGCCTCCGTTCAAAGTCGCCGAGTTCGACATTATGTACGGCACCGGAATTTCCTCGCTCGGTTGCGTGCTCGACCTTGCCGTGCAGAACGGTTTCGTGCAGAAGAGCGGCAGTTGGTTCAGTTACAACGATGAGAAAATCGGACAGGGCAGGGACAAGACGATAGAATTTCTGCGTGCCAATCCCGAAATCGCCGCCGAACTCGACCGCAAGGTGCGCGAAAAATACGAAATGGCGTGACGTTTCCGTGCGACTGCGACGCGGGCACGTCCGCGCGCATTGCGCCACATAAAGAAAAACGGATATGTTTACGCTTTCTCAGGGTGCGCCGTCCCCCGTGCGGGACGGCGTATTTTTGTCGAAAAATTCCCGTTGCGAGTTGGATATACGCCTTGACTAAATAACAATATACAGTATATAATAAATGCACAACTACGCGCAAACGGGCGCATATTGAAATAAAGGAGTGGTCATTGAATGACAAGCAGTATGGGTTTATTGCTTGCTTCACTCGATGTCGGTCAAATTGTTGGGGTGGTCCTCGGCGTTATAGGTGCGTTACTTGCGGGCGCCGTTGCGGGACTGTTCGGGTATAGATCGTATTCCAAAAACAAAATAGGCCTGGCAAAGAGAGAGGCGGAGCGTATCCTCGAAGAAGCGGGTTTGGAAGCCAAAGCAATTCGCAAGGACGGGCTTCTCGAGGCAAAAGAGCAACAAAATAAATTGCGTTCCGAATTCGAACGCGAAACCAGAGAAAAGAAAGCGGAATGGCAGCGTACGGACAATCGTCTGCTGCAGAAAGAGACCGCGCTTGACAAGCGCGAGGACAGTCTGTCCAAAAAGGAAGAGACCCTCGACAAAAAGACCGAGGAACTGGAAAAAGCCCAGAAGTCTCTCGAGGACAGCCGCGAAAGACTGAAGAGCATAGAAGAAGAACTCAACCGCTCGCAGGAGACTCTCCGCGGTGAACTCGAAAGAGTGGCGGGAATGACCAAAGAGGAAGCCGAACTGGAACTCAAGAACGCGCTCCTCGAGGACGTCAAGAAAGGCGCGGCAGCCGAGGCGAAAGCCATTGAGGCGGAGGCGCGCGAAAACGCCGTCAAAGAGGCGCAGAACATTATAGTCACGGCAATACAGCGTTGTGCGGCAGACCACGCGACGGAAAACACCGTCAGCGTCGTGTCCCTGCCCAGCGACGAGATGAAGGGCAGAATCATAGGACGTATGGGCAGGAATATCCGCGCGCTCGAGTCCGCGACCGGCGTCGACCTCATCATCGACGACACTCCCGACGTCATCACGTTGTCCAGTTTCGACCCCGTGCGCCGCGAAGTAGCGCGACTCACGCTCGAAAAACTCATCGCCGACGGCAGAATTCACCCCGCACGCATAGAGGAAATCGCCGACAAGGTGCGCCGCGAGGTCAACGCTTCCATCAAGGAAGCGGGCGAGGACGCCGTATTTCAGGTGGGCGTGCACGGGTTGCACCCCGAACTCGTCAAGATTCTCGGCAGACTCAAGTACCGCACCAGTTACGGTCAGAACGTTCTAAAACATTCCGTCGAAGTCGCCCTGCTTGCCTCTCTTATGGCGCAGGAACTGGGCATCGACCCCAAGGTGGCTAAACGCGCGGGGCTGCTCCACGACATCGGCAAGGCAATAGACCACGAAGTGGAAGGCACGCACGTGCAGATAGGCGTCGACCTCTGCAAACGTTACAAGGAGAGCGGCGAAGTCATTCACGCCGTTGCCGCCCACCACAACGATATCGACCCCGAAACTATGGAAGCCGTGCTTGTGCAGGCGGCGGACGCCATATCATCGGCTCGTCCCGGCGCAAGACGCGAATCTCTCGAAAACTACGTCAAGCGTATCGAGAAACTGGAAGATATCGCAAAATCCTTTGCGGGCGTCGAACAGAGTTACGCCGTGCAGGCGG
>USGA01000210.1 GCA_900554085.1 uncultured Clostridia bacterium
CGCGAACTCGACGGCTGGGAGAGGTCTTTTGCCGCCGAAGGCAGGATTACGGCGAGGTCGGTCGGTATATCGGGAGATTGCTCCAGGGTTGTTGCAGGCGTGAAAGCCGTCGCCGCCGCAAAACTCGACCGTTTCCGCGAAAAGGGTGCTTCCGTCAACGTTCGCACTATGGTGGTCGGGGTGCCGAACTCCGGCAAGTCCACGATAATCAACGCGATGTGCGGAAAGGCAAAAACGGTGACGGGAGGCCGTCCCGGGGTCACGCGCGGCAAGCAGTGGGTCAGCATTGACGGGATAGACCTTCTGGACACCCCGGGTACGTTGTGGGGCAAGTTCGAGGACCAGACCGTGGCTCATCATCTCGCTTATATCGGCAGCATACGCGAAGAGGTTCTGGACGTCGCCGAACTCGCCTGTGATTTCGCCGCAGAACTGAAAGCCGAATATCCCGAAGCGTTGCTGTCGCGCTACTTCCTTCCCGAACTTGCGGAAACTCCCGCAGAGATACTTGAACAGATAGCCGAGGCGCGCGGTTGCAAAGCCCGCGGAGGAGCACCCGATTACGACAGGGCGGCGCGGCTTTTGCTTGACGATTTCAGAAAAGGAAGGCTCGGCAAAATTATGCTCGAAAAAGCCGAAAGCGGAATTCTTAGAATCAAAAAGCAAGGATAAAACCCGAGTTTTGACGTTTGTCGACATTCGGGAAAATACCGAAAGAGCGGAGGGGCAAACCGTGCGACGTGTCGCGACGGCGCCGCAACCGACGCTTTGGTGTGAATTATGGTACGTGCGGAAGAATTGATGAAATACGAAAACGCGCTTCTCTCGGAGGGGTGCCGTTACGTCTGCGGCGTCGACGAAGTGGGCAGAGGTCCTCTTGCAGGTCCCGTAACCTGCGCAGCCGTGATTATGCCGCTCGACGACCTTATACAGGGCGTCAACGATTCCAAGAAAGTTTCCAAAGGAAAGCGCGAAAAACTTTCCGCTCTCATTCGCGAAAAAGCCGTGGCGTATTCGGTCGTGTCCTACGACAACGTCAGGGTTGACGAAATGAACATACTTGAAGCAACCAAGGCTTGTATGCGCGACGCGGTGTGTTCGTTGTCCGTCAAGCCCGACGCGGTGCTTGTCGACGCGCTCAGAATCGACGTGCCTTTCCGCGTGGTTCCGCTCGTGCACGGCGACGCGTTGAGTTATTCCATAGCGGCGGCCTCGATTCTCGCAAAGGTTGAGAGGGACGCGTTTATGAGCGCGATTGCCGAAAAATATCCGCAGTACGGGTTCGAGAGAAACGTGGGATACGGGACGGCGGAACATATCGCCGCACTTAAGGAATTCGGTCCGACGGAAATACACCGCAGGACTTTCATAAAGAATTTCGTGAAATGAACGGCAGGGCGAAAGGTTACATAGGCGAACAGATTGCGGCGGAGCATCTCGCAAAAAAGGGTTGGAAGATACTTGCGCGCAACATCAGGGAGTGCGGCGTGGAAGTCGACCTCATAGCCCTCGACGGGGCAACGCTCGTGTTTTGTGAAGTCAAGACGGCAGAGCGCCCCGACGCGCACCCCGCGGAATGGGTGAAAGAGGGGCAAATGCGACGTTACGTCAGGGCTGCCGAGAGTTACGTTGCGCGACACGCGCTCTACGACCGCGACGTGCGCTTCGACGTAATGGAAATATGCGGGGGTGAGGTGCGGCATATCCGCGGAGCGTTCGACGCCTCGAGGTAACACCGGCACGGAACGTGCGTATTTCCCGCGCTTAATTTTGAAATAGGGGCGCGATACGCTTGTCTAAAAACTTTCGTTATGGTAATATAACACGCGTGACTCGATTTGTTCCGCTGGCGGGGAGGCCGTTAAGAACACGTCGCAAACAAGGAGGTCAGTCATTATGAACATTATCGACACCATCGAAAGCGAAGGTATGAGAAAGGATTTGCCCGAAATCGCAATCGGCGACCAGGTCAAAGTTTTCGTCAAGGTTATCGAAGGCAACAGAGAACGTCTGCAGTCCTACGAAGGTATCGTCATCGCCAAGAA
>USGA01000211.1 GCA_900554085.1 uncultured Clostridia bacterium
TCTGTGAGACAGACGTTGACGGCGCGCCCGCCGCCCGCGACAGACGGTTTTGTCTATGGGAGGGGCAGGGGCGGAAAACGTCAAGCGCTTCAGCATACCCCGCTTTCCGCGGCGGACAGCGTGAGCGAGAACACGTCGCCCTTGCCGAAAGCCCCGTAATAGAAATCCTTGTCGGAAGAGGACGAGAAAACCAATCGCAGTTTGTCGCCCGACAGCGCCGTCAGACATTTTCCGTCGGGCAGACCTTCCCCGGAAATCATAAGCAGGGGAGAAGCGGCGGAGTCCGCAAGGGCATACACCGAAAAGTCGTTGCCTTCACGCACGCCGACGATGTGTCCGCTCTTGGCTCGGACGGCGAAATACACTTCGTCGAACGACGGGGCGAAACTCGTTGCCGCCACAAGGTCCAGATGACGGCAGTAGGTGTAGATTTTGCCTGCAGCCAGCACGCGGAGAGAAGTTCCGTCCGACAACACCGCGCCGTAGGAGGCGTTGTCGATTGTCGCCGAAGCGACGTATTCGCCGTCGTTCGCAAAGGTATTGAGGGCAAGTCCGCCCGCCGTGGCGGTGAGCAGTACGAACATAATTCCTTCTTCGCCTGCAAGCGGTGAAAATTGCATAAAAGTGTGGTTTTTCAATCCGTATCGAATATTAAAACCTTTGTTTTGCTCAAACGTAATAATCGTGACTCCCTCTGCGGAGGTGCGTGCGACAATGACGAAAACGGTGCCCGTATAAAATGCCTGGTAGATTTCTTCCACGCCGCCCGCAAGATAATAAGCGCTCTTTTCCAGCGTCAGACCGCTTCCGACAACGGCGGCGTTGAGTCCACGGGAATCGGTGTAGAAAAGGTGCGTGGAAGAGCCGTCCGAGCAGAAGGCTGCGTGCCCGAAAGCGCCGATATCCGCGCTTGCCGTTTCGCGCGCGGACACGTCGAAAAGGTGCAGTCCGCCGCCCGTAGGTGTGCGCGACAACAGCAACACACCTTCCGACGACAAAGTGGAGGCAACGGGTACTTCCTCTTCCTCGGAGTCGGATATGCGCGAGACCGAAGTAACTTCGTTGTCGGTGAAAACGGCCACGTACATTCCCGCCCCTCTGCAGTCGTATCCGAGGGAGTCGGACGAAAAGAACACGGCGGTTTTGTCCGCGAAGAACACGGCGGTTTGCGCGCTGTCCGCTCCTTCGCCGCCCGCGTGGGATACGGTCAGCCCGCGGTAAGATTCCGCGGGACGCGGCAGGGTCGTGTATTCGGGAATTTGCGGAGTGTTGTCCTCGGGGGGATTGCTTTCGCCCGTGTTGTCGCCGCCGGTGGCGGTGTGGTCGTCGCCGAGGTCGGTATAGAAAGAATCGTAAAGTATGTAAGACCCCACGGCGACGGTGAGCAGAACTATGACGGCGAGCCATTTGGCGACGGTTTTTTGTCTTTGCATTTTACACCTCGCCGTATTGTATCATCTATGATTTCCGCAATTTTTCCGCCCGTGTCGCTTGCAATGCGTCGCATAGGCGGCGTTTCCAGGGCGCGCCTGATTGCGGGTACAAGATTTTCGCGAAATTTGTCGTTCTGAACAAGCACCAGCGCACCGTATTTTTCGGCAAGGCGGGCGTTGGGTATCTGGTCGCCGCGCGACACTCCTTTGGGGAGAGGAACGAACACCGCTCGTTTTTTCAGCGCCGAAATTTCGGCTACTGCGGTTGCGCCCGCCCGCGACAGAACAACGTCGCTCGCAGCATAAAGCGTGGCGATGTCGTCGCAGTACGGCAGGGGAACGTAACGTGCGGAGCGCGGGGGTAAATCGGAGTTCTTACCTTTGCCCGAAACGTGAATGACCGCGCAGAACCGCGTCAGTTCCGGAAGTGCGGCGATAACCGCTTCGTTGATTGCGGTTGCGCCCGAACTTCCGCCCACCGCCAGCAAGACGGGGAGTCCCTTTTCTATGCACAATCCCCTTCGCGCGGTCTCGCGGTCACGACAGAACAGTTCTTCCCGCACGGGCATTCCCACGAACTCGCCGAAGCCGACT
>USGA01000212.1 GCA_900554085.1 uncultured Clostridia bacterium
CCGCACAACTACACTATGCAGGTGTTCGCGGACGGAAAGCAAGTGACCACCGACAAAGCCTTTGTCCCGACGGACCTGCTTCAATTCGGGCAATGCGTCTACACCTTCGATTATGAGGGCGGAGACATCGAGGTTAAAATAGTCAACCTCCGCGACGAAAACGACGTTGTGCGCCTGTTCAACGACGTGGAATTCCGCTCGGGGCGCAACGTTATATTCGACGCGAATTAATTGCGGCGTCGGGTCTTGCGCGGGCGGCGGCAGTGCGGCAAGGCAAGGATATTTCAAAGCCTTTTGCGTCGAAAGCGTACGTGACGTCGCCCTCGGGGTAAAGAGTGTTGACGAGCAACGAGGTTCGTCTGCCCACGAGACTTGCGCAATCCTCGGCGGGAATCTTCGCGCCGTAATAGACGTGTTAGGCATAAGTGCCGTTCACTCTGATTACGTAAGACGTCGAAGCGGTCTCCGACAAATAAAGTCGCCGTTCGTTTTAACGCAGTTCATAGACGGTGCTTGTCTCCTATGAATATTGCGGGGTGCCTGAACTTCTCCTGTTCGACAACGACGATTTCGTTGTGCTCGCCGAGCAACGGGGCGGGAAGATAAAGCGTCCGCTGAGGTCCTTTGTTCCAGTATCTGCCGAGGTTGAAGCCGTTGACCACGACAAAGCCCTTGGAAAATCCCGCCGTGTCCACGAAACAGTCGCCCTCTCCCTTTGCCTCGAAGGTCCCGCGAAGAATTGCGGCGCCGCTTTCGGGCTCGAGAGAAAAATCGGTTTTCGAGAGATTATCCATAGGCAAGGTGTACACGTCCCAACCGAACAACGTCTGGAAGCCCAGGCGCACTTTACGGATACCCTTCCTGTCGTTCTCCATCTCCGCGCCGTAATTAATCCTGCCCATTGCGTCGACGAGGATTTCTATTTTCATTTCGCCGTCGAAAGCGGGCACGGGCACCTGAAAACCGTCGTTGTACCGCTTGCGGAGCGCGCAATGTATTCCGCCGCGCGTGCGGTCGTATTTCTTGACGAACTTCCCGTTTATCCTGACGTAAACTATGTCGTGCGCCCCCTCTATTCTGAGATAATGAGGACCGTATTTGCCTTTTACTGTCGTGGTGTAAAGTATGTAACCCGCGTTCTGTCCGAAATATTCCATACTTTCGGGAGTGGCGCTGCGGTGCTTCTCTCCCAGCACATAAAGGTTTTTCCAAAGGTCTGCGCTCTGCGCAAGTCGCACTTCTCCTATGCTCCTGAGCACGGGACGCGGCGGCAGCGGCGCGGCGTCGTCCTTGCCCTGCGCGGCAAGCAGAATTTTCCTGACCCTGTGATATGCGGGCGTGTAATCGCCGTATTCGTTGAGAAGCGCGGCGTCGTCGTAACTGGTGACCGTAGGCAGGTATTTTGCGAAGCAGTTTGCTCCCGCCGTGAAGCCGAAGTTGGTTCCGCCGTGGAAAGTGTACACGTTCACGTTCACGTCGTTTTGCACCATTTTCTCAATCTCAGCCGCGACGGAAGCCGCATTGCGGGTGTGATGACGCTCGCCCCAATGGTCGAACCAACCGCACCAGAATTCCATACAGGTCTTGGGCATATCGGGCTGTCTGTCCGAAAGACATCCGAACGCGCCCGCGGCACCCGACCCGAAATTGAGCGTGGTATAGACGTCGGGCAACGTTCCGCCCGAAAGCATATCCTGACAAGTCCCGTCCGAAGTGAAAAACGGCACGTCGATTCCGTTTCCGCGCATACATTCCTTCAGGGCTTCGAGATAATCCTTGTCGTTGCCGTAGGAGCCGTATTCGTTCTCAATCTGCATTGCGATGACGTTGCCGCCTTTGGTTATCTGCAGAGGAACGAGTTCCGCCATAGCGCGTCTGAAATAATTGCGCACCTTTTCCATATACACGGGGTCGTTGCAGCGTACCCGCAGATTTTTGTCGCGGAGCAGCCAGGCGGGAAAACCTCCGAAATCCCACTCCGCGCAAATGTACGGACCCGGGCGTATTATCACGTAAAGCC
>USGA01000213.1 GCA_900554085.1 uncultured Clostridia bacterium
ACATAACCACATTGGCGTTGCTTGTCGGTCTTACGTTCGCCCTCGGCGGAACCGTATACGGGATAAGTTATCTTATCGGAGTGGATATAAGGGGCTATCTGGTGCTCGGATTATCCGCCTCGGCGGGAGTTGTCGCCGTGGTGGGCGTCAGGGCGATAGCAGCTTCGCGCGGCAAAGCGCAGCGCCGCATAGAAAACGCCGTAATAAGCGTCGGAAGCGTCATTTTGAGCGTGGAGGCGCTTTGCGACAGCGGGAACACATTGACGGACGTCGCCAGCGGCTTGCCCGTTGTGATAGTTTCGGAAAATCTGGCGCAAAAACTGCGTTCTGCCGACGGCGTGCGAATCGAGGGATTCGTGGAGGCGGCGACCGTCGGAGGTCAATTCAGTCTGCCGATTGTGGGGCTGGACGGAGTGACGGTGTGCGGCAGGACCGTGAAGGCTTATGCGGCGCTGAGCGAAAGAACTTTCGACGGCTACGAAGCGATACTTCAGAATACGATGTTCGACGGTGGGCGCGGCGGACGCGGACTGTCGGCGAAACGGTGATTGCAGGAGGGAAATATGAAAATCATAGACGTTTTGCGGCGCATACTGGCGTTTCTGGGCTTCGGCAAAAAGGGAGAAGCGCATTACATATCTTCGAGCGAAAGCCTTCCGTCTCCGATGAGCCCGGAAGAGGAAGCGGCGACGGTGGAAGAGTATATGAAGGGCAGCGAGGAGGCAAGACTAAAACTCATAGAACGAAATCTGCGCCTTGTTGTGTACATAGCCAAGCGTTTCGACAACACGGGCGTTGACACCGAGGATTTGATATCCATAGGCACTATTGGGCTTATAAAGGCGGTGGGCAGTTTCAAACCAGATAAAAATATCAAACTGGCTACTTTCGCTTCGCGTTGCATAGAAAACGAAATACTTATGCATCTGCGCAAAACGGCCAGAACCCGTGCCGAAGTGAGCCTTGACGAGCCGCTGAACGTCGATTTCGAAGGGAATGTGTTGTTGCTCAGCGATATTCTGGGCACGGAGCCCGACTCCATTTACAAGGACGTGGAGCAGTCGGCGGAAAAGGAAATGCTGCGGGAAAGTTTTTCGAGGTTGCCCGAGCGCGAAAGGCAGATTGTCGAAATGAGGTTCGGTCTCGGCGGCAGAGAAGAAATGACGCAGAAAGAAATAGCGGAAATGATGGGAATATCGCAGTCGTACATCTCGCGGCTGGAGAAAAAAATCGTCGCTTCGCTCAAGCGTGAAATCGCGAAACTCGGCTGAGCCGCGAAAGGCGGGCGCGCGGCGTCGCTCGGACGGGGAACTTTTTACGCGGGACGCACTGGAACGTGAACAAGGAAAAGCGGAATAGAAGTGTAATTTAAGGGCAAACTATTCTGTAAAACGGCAAAAAGTATAATACAAAAGTCGGTTTTCGAGAATACTTCGGTGGCTTTTGAGCAATCTGTACATAAACGGAGGCTCTATGAACAAAGTCACCATATGCGGCGTCGACACCTCGTCTCTCCCCAAATTGTCGCGTGCCGAAAGCGACAATCTCCTCGAGAGAATCGAAAAGGGCGACGAAACCGCAAAAGAACTTTTCCTGCGCGCCAATATGCGTCTCGTCCTTTCCATCGTCGGAAGATTTCCCAAAACTCAGGAGAGTGCCGACGACCTTTTCCAGGTCGGTATGGTGGGTATGATGAAAGCCCTCAACAACTTCGACCGCACTCTGGGTATGAGATTTTCCACCTATGCCGTGCCTATGATTATAGGCGAAATAAGGCGTTTTCTGCGTGACAGGACGGGTATCAAGGTGCCGCGCAGCCTGCGCGATACCGCTTACCGTGCGCTCAAAGCGCGCGAAAGCATAATCGAAAACACTTCGCGCGAGCCCGAACTCAACGAAATTGCGGACGAAATCGGCGTCAGCGAAAGAGTGGTTGCCTGCGCTCTGGACGCGGTCAGCGAGCCCGTGTCGTTTTACGAACCCGTCTTTTCCGACGGCGAGGAGGG
>USGA01000214.1 GCA_900554085.1 uncultured Clostridia bacterium
TCGCTCTCCTCCGCCTCGGGCTTATCTTCGGCAGTGCCGTCCGTCCCGCCGTCGGACGTCTTGACGTCCCCGGAAGGCTTCGCTGCGTAGGCGTCACCGTCGGAAACGGCCGTCGCCTCTTCTTTGACCTTCTTCTTCTCGTCTATGGTAGTGGTCGCCATCATAACGATGAGACCGATTATAAGGACAATCGCTCCGACAGTTATGAAAGAATCCGCCACGTTGAAAATGGCGAAGTCCATAAACGTGAATTCGAAAAAGTCACGGACATAGCCGAAGGCTATCCTGTCCACCAGGTTTCCAATACCTCCCGCGGCAACCATAACGAGCGGCACGCGGATATAGGGCTTGTCCTTGCGGAACACCAGCAAGTAGCATATCACGACTACGACTATGATGAACGTGATAATGGTGATTCCGAGAGTGCTGTTTTGCCCCACGCCGAATCCCATACCGGTATTCTCGGAATAAGTAAGGTCGAAAAAGCCGTCTATGACGGTGAAATTGCCGCCGTGCTCCCCCACCACGAACTTATAAAGATAATCCTTGAGAGTGAGGTCAAGAGTTATTATGAATACGAAAAACAGCATTTCCAGGAAAAAAGGCAAAGCCGCCTTGAGGTGCGGCTTGTCGAAGCGGAAGCCTTTGAAATATGCCTTTACTTCGTCGAAACTCTGTTTGAATACGCTTTCTTTTTCTTTCCGGTCCTGATTCATCTGCTATTTCCTGCCGAGATTGGGGGGGACGGTGATAGTCACGCCGCTCGGTGCAAAGAGAAAGATATTTTTCGTTATCTGCTGAATGGAGCCGTTTAGTGCGTAAATCGCTCCGCTCATAAAATCGAGTATGCGGTACACCGACGTCTGATTGATTTCGGAAAAGTCGACGATGACCTGTTCGCGCAGTTTGAGGTGGTCTATCAGCAACTGCACGTCCTCATAGGTGGACGGCGAATAAATTATGGTGCCGCCGCGGTTTTCGCTCTGCATAGGACGGCTGTCCCTGTCGCTTCTGAACAATCCCGAAAAACGACCGCCGTCGCGCCGCCCCGAATCGCGCAGTCCGTCTCCGCGCCTGTAGAAATCACGTTCGTCCATATTCACCTCAGATTGCCGTCGCGGGATATATTCTTTCGCCGAATATCGCTCTGCCCACACGGATTATGTTTGCGCCGTATTCCAGCGCGACGTGATAATCGTTGGTCATTCCCGCAGACAGCAAGTCTATCTTCGCGTTGTCCTGTTTTATGCCGCACGCTTCGCCGTAAAGCGCCTGCAACTCGGCGTAAAGGCGCCTCAACTCGGGAGTGTCGCCGAGAGCGGGAAGCACGCTCATCAGACCGCGCACTCTGATGTGGCCGTATCCCGCAAGCCTTTTCACGAATTCGACTGCGGAATCGGGCTCAACGCCGCCCTTGGATATTTCGCTGCCCATATTCACCTCGACGAGACAATCCTGCACCACGCCGCATTTTTCGGCGCGCTTCTCGATTTCGTCGGCAAGTTCGGTCCTGTCGAGAGAGTGAATGAGCGAGACTTTGCCTATTATATACTTGACCTTATTGGTCTGCAACTGTCCGATGAAGTGCCAGGGATATGCGGGATTGTACGCTTCGCGGAATTCCTGCACGCGGTTTTCGCCGAGAACGAAATCGGGCGCGCATTGCATTAGCGCGTCGATTTCCTCTTTGGTGCGGGTTTTTGCGGCGGCGACAACCGTCACTTCCCTTCCCGTCGCGGCAACGGCGCGACGTATCTCCTCAATCGCCTTTAAGTTGACCATTCGTTCTCCGAGTGCGGAACGTTTTATTCCTCGGTGCACGCGCTTTCCGCGCCGCAAAGCAAATCTCTGTCCTCGGGCACGTACTCCGCGTCGAAAATGGCGGCTTTGTAAGACGACACTTTCCAGTTGCGCATCACGAGGAACTTGTTGCCGAGGAAACTCACCACGAACGCCACGAGAGACCCCGTGAGTTTGCCGGCGAGACCGCCGATGAAAGATACGG